>CALCCH010000538.1 GCA_937899855.1 uncultured Saprospirales bacterium
AGGGTGGGCCCACCCAAGCCCCAAAATCTGCCTTCTCCGCTCAAGCCTTATTCCCCGCCACCAAATTCCCACCTTGGTCCACAGTCTGCCTTGATTCCGTTCCATTCCGTTCCATTCCGTTCCATTCCGTTCCCATCGCCCCACCCTTCGTTCAAAATTCTTCCCTACTCTTCTATCCTCTGTCCAGCCCCAACCAACAAGCCCCCCCCCGGAGCCCACTCAAGCGACGATCAGCAACTCCCCGAGGACAATGGGTAAAATGAGCCATTCTCCACCCGCTCAATCATTCACCACCAGCCGCTTGAGCGCCTTGCGGTAGGCCGTCGGGCTCTTACCGGTGATGTTTTTAAACTGTTTGTTGAAGTGAGAAAAGTTATTGAAGCCCGCCTCGAAGCAAATGGAGGAGATGCTTTCGGCTCCCTCGGCGAGTAGGCGACTGGCGTGGGCCACCCGGTATTCGTTGACGAATTGGGTGAAGGTGCGGCCCGTCATTTTCTTAAAATAGCGGCAAAAGGCGGGTACCGTCATGCTAATTTCATTCGCCACCGCCTCTAGGGTGATGCTTTGTTGGAAGTGGGCTTCAACGTAGGTGTAAATGGAGGCAATCCGCTGGCGGTCCTGGGCATTGGTCTCCAGCGCAAAACCCCGAGCCTGCAGTAGTTCGTATTCGCTGGCGGTCGCCAGGCGCTGCAAGATATTGAGCAAGGCGATCACCCGTTCAAAAGAGGGGAGCTCGTTGAGGCTCATCAACTGTTGGCCCAATTCCTTCTTGATCCGGCCGTAGAAACTGAGCCCCTGGCGGGCGCGCTCGAACAACTGCCGGATGAGGGCAAACTCCGGTTTTTTCCACAAATCTAAGCCCAAAAAGTCCTCACGCATCTGCACCACAACTTCGGTGTGGGCCTCAAGTAGGTCGTCGGTAAAGGACAAATGGGGCAGGTTGGGTCCCAGAAAAATAAGATCGCCCTCTTGATAGTGAGAAATGTGGTTGCCGACGTGCCGCTTGCCGCTACCGTTGGTGATGTAGACGATCTCGTACTCCGGATGGAAGTGCCAAAACTCCGTCCGACAGCGGTGGTGGCCCTCGTATTTTTTGATGGTAAAGGAGCTGCCAAAGCCGGGCAAGACCTTTTCTAAAACCGGTTTTTTCATGATAGTCAGTTGTTGAATACTCCCCAAAGTCCTAGTCGGAAGATAGGCTGGGGCTCGTCCTTAATTTCGCCTATTTTAACCGAAAAACAAAGTACTAAGTTCTTATGCGGTCAATATGGCATCAAACATGGCCAATTTAGTTGTAAAAAAGGGGCCATTCTATTCGGATATTAGGAGTGGAAAAAGAAGTCCTGACCATGTTTGACCACCTCCGCCAGTTTTGGTGGCATCCACCCAATCGCCCGGTGGCTTTCGCCTTTTTTGCGATGAGCCTGCTCTTTGGAAGTTGGATCGCTCGCCTGCCCGAATTCCAGCAGAAGTTAGCCCTCAGTGACGGCCAATTGGGGGGCTGCCTACTCGCCGTATCGCTGGGTGCCTTGATCACAACGGCCCTCAGCAATTACCTTTTTCAAGGGCTGCGGGGCGGTCGGGCGACCTACCTGAGCATCATCGGCTTGGCGCTTTTTGTTCCCTGCGTCGCGGGGGCCCCCGCGGTGCCCAGACTGATCGCCGCTTTTGTGGGAGTTGGCTTCTTCAATTGCCTGCTCGACATTGCCATGAACAACTGCGCCAGTGCCATCGAACAACGCGATGGGGTACGAATCCTGTCAACCTGCCACGGTATCTTTAGTCTGGGCGGCATGATCGGAGCGGCCCTATCGGGCGCACTGAGTAGTTGGGGGGTTCATTTTGCCCCACACCTCACCGCCATCGCCCTCCCAATCCTGGTGTTTAACTTTTACCTGCGGCGCGACCTGGAAGCCCTGCCCAGCCTGGCCCACGCGGCCACCAACTGGCACTGGCCACCCCCCGCCCTGTGGAGCCTGGTGATCATTGGCTTTTGCATCATGCTGGGCGCCATTTACCTCAAAAACCACCTCGGTACCGACGCCTTTGTCGCCGGACTGGGCTTCGCGGGCTTTTCCCTGACCATGACCATCGGTCGCCTCAGTGGTGATCGCTGGCGGGAGCGCCTCCACAATCGACAGATCATTTGGGGAGGTAGCCTGCTGGGGGCCCTGGGGCTGTTTTTGGTCGCGCTGAGTGCCCAAGCAATACCCGTGGTAATTGGTTTTGGCTTGGTGGGTTTGGGCTTTTCTTGTGTGGTCCCCTTGCTGTTTAGCCAGGCGGGGCGCTTGCCGGGCATCGACCCCGGACAGGGGATTGCCGCGGTGACGGGTAGCGGGATCCTCGGCTTTCTGTGTGGCCCCCCCCTGATGGGACTGGTCGCAGAAGGCTTTGGCCTTGCGGTGAGTTTTGGACTGGTCGCCCTGCTGGCCGCCCTGGCTTTTGCACTGAGTTACCACCAATTCGTAGATTAGGCGCCCTCTAAATTTGGGATTCGCCGACGAAACCCTTATCCTGTATCAAAACTAAAGCTGATGAAAAAAGCCATCTACGGATTTTCGGGCGATCCCATTACCCTGGGCCACCTCGACCTCATCGAACGGGCCCTCGCGATCTTTGACGAATTGGTGGTGGGCATTGGGGTCAATCCCGCCAAAAAGTATTTTTTCAACCTGGAAGAACGGCGACAAATTGCGGCAGCGGCACTCCGGTACCTGCCCCAGGTCCAAGTCATCGCCTTTCGAGGCCTCCTGGTCGATTACGCTTACGAACAAAATATTGGAACGGTGATCCGTGGTATTCGCAACAGCGAGGACCTAAACTACGAATTGATGCTGCACCAGGTAGGGGAAAGTCAACGCCAGGGGATCGACACCATTTTCTTTCCCGCCAAACAAGACTTGATGCACATCAGCTCCGGGGCGGCCAAGGCCCTACAGTTGGAACAAGGGCTGATCCACGAGTACGTCCCTCTTTTTGCCAAGCAGCAGTTGGAGGAGCGGCTATCGGGGCAGTACTTGGTGGCGGTAACGGGTGAGATGGGGGTGGGAAAATCCTACCTCAGCCAGCAGTTACAACGGCTGGGACGGGAACGTGGAATGGAAGTTCACGTCATCGAGGTAGATAAAATTGGGCACGCCATTTTGGGACAATTGGAGGCCCCGCTGTACCGAAAGGTCCGGCAAGCCATCGGGGAACGCTTCGGGCCGACCCTTTTGGACGAGGATGGCTTTATCGACCGACCGGCCCTGGGTAAAATCATTTTTCAGCATCCCGATCAACTCCGCGAGTTCAATCAGATGATCTACCAGCCCCTATTGCTCCAACTGCGGCGGGAATTGTATGGCAAACGCGGCCTCCTCCTCCTCGATACCGCCCTGATCTCCGAAACCGGCATGAATTACCTGTCCAACAACAATGTCATCTTGGTCGAAGCCGATCGCGAGACCCAGCGACAACGGCTGCTGCAGCGCGGTTACCAGCCTCCACAAATCACCCACCGCCTGAGCACGCAGTACACCGCGGATCGCAAAAGAGCCTACCTCCTCCAGGGCATCCGCCAGAGCCATCACGGCCAGCTTTGGTCCTTCGACAATTCCCCGGTGAACAACCTCCCCGCCATCGAAAAACTCCTGGACGAAGTCAGCGACTACCTGGGCATCAAACGGTGATTTTATGCCCCCCCGGGTCGGTCCCCCTTCAATTTTGCCCCAGACAGTTCCCTTGTAGGACGTCACTCAAATCCTCAAATGCGGATTCGGCGTAAAAGGCAGCCGGAAAAAGCATGATCTTTTGGGTCAGTTCCACCAGGTGTTGCTTGATCCGGGTGCTGTAGTAGATGTTTTGCTTTGGGGTATAAAAATCAAGGCAGATTCCTACCTGGTTGTCATTGCCGTGGAACTTGGAATAGTAGCAGATCAGGCCCGTCCGTTTGTAGTCGCCCTTTGTGGTGTTGAAGGCGCAATTGGGTGCGTTGGAGGTAAAAACCAGGGCGTTTTTTTCCGTACTCCAGTGCGCCAGTGCCTGGTTTTCGATGTCCCAGGCGGCCAGGTCCCCATCCACAAAGTCGGGTTTGTAGAGGGTGAAGACGTCCTGATTGCGTTCGGAGCAACCGATGATAGAACTTGAGTTACACCGGAAACACTTTGACGTGGTTCCACCCGTCCAGTTTTGTTCGTAGAGGTACGTACGACCGTTGTGGGATATTTTTTTCCAAACCGTCACCTTCAAATTCTCATCGTGGCAGAAGTTGAACTCCCGGGTGATGCTACGTTCCGTAGTCTCCAACAACTGCCTGATCCACGAATGGAAATTGTGTTTGTCGATCACTGAATCAGCGGTGGACACCAGCTTTGACATTTCATCCGCGATGATGCAATTGTTTGCTTTCAACTCGATCAATGAATTATAGGTAAATTCCGTAGAGGTTCCCTTTGAATATTTGCCGTAAAACATGGCGCCAGAAAGCACGGTAATGGCTAGGATCAGCGATACGAAGAAGTTTTTTACCCGTTTTTGGGTACCCACCGTGAGGAGGAAGTTTTCCACCACTGAAAACCAATCCGGGTACTTGAAGGCCAACAGTAGGGTACCAATGGCCAGCAAGCCTATCGAAGATAGGAGAATGATGGACAACTTTGAGCCCAATTCAAAATTATCAATGATACCAGGAATGAGTGCAAAAGTAACCGTGATGATGAGCGATACCAACAGATTAGATCTTACCTTGGCCACTCTTCCGTTGTCTTTGTCTTGTGCGTTGTTCATAAGTAAGTGATTTAATGTGTTGTGTTAATGATTTTGATTTTTGGAGTTGGCATTCCGTTTTATATACTTCTTATTTAAAATAACATAATGACAACACAATAGCAAGTCTTATTTAGACTAAATCTAAATAACTGCAATTAAAAGGGGTTAATGGAGTGAATTCCCCCATTTTTGAGGGTGGCACTACGGGTAGCGGGGCTTTGAGTGAGCCGGCTGCCAACCCACTATTTGGACCGGATGGCATCCACCGGATCCATGGAGGCCGCTTGGTAGGCGGGAATCAAGCCGGAGAGGATACCGATGGTAATGGAGAGGATGGTTCCGACCAGGATATTGTCGAGCGAGAGGTAGAGCTCGAAATCGAGGGCACTGGTGAGCACCGTTACGAGCAGGTGGACCAACAGTAGCCCCAGGATTCCCCCGATGATACAGAGGATGACTGACTCGACCAAAAACTCCAGTAGGATGATGTAGCGCTTGGCGCCCAGGGCTTTTTTGATCCCGATGATATTGGTTCGCTCTTTGACCGAGACGAACATGATATTGGCTACGCTAAATACGCCAACGAGGATGGCGAAGGCGCCGACGAATAGCCCCACCGTACCGATCACTTCAAAGACGCTGTCGAGGATGCGGGAGAGTAGGGAGAGGCTGTTCATTGCGAAGTTGTTGTCTTCGCGGGGTTTGAGGCGGCGGTGGGCACGGAGCACTCCGGTAATTTCGTCCTTGAGTTGATCGAGGCTACTGCCAGCAGCGGCTTTGACGGAGAGCAGGGAATTGTCAAAATTGCTGTTGGTTTTGAGGTTAGCCATGGTTTTGGCCAGCTCGTAGGGAATCAAGATGACCTGATCAAAATTCATGACGCTGACTAGGTCGTCACCATTGGGCTCGAGCACCCCGATTACCTCGACGGTACGCCCCTTGATTTTGACTTTCTTCCCCACCGGCTCGATGGCACCAAAAAGCTCCTCGGCGACGGTATGGCCCAGCACGCATTTGGGTGCACCGTAGTAGTACTCGCTGTTGGAAAAATAGCGCCCCTTCTGATAGTTGAAGCTAAACATTTCGCCATATTCGTAGGTCGCCCCCAACAAAAAGGCGCCCTCGACGTTATTCGAACGGTAGCGCGCCGTCTCCATGCCCAGCACGGTGTGGTAAGACACCAGAGCGGCGCTGCGCAATTTGCTGCGGAGGGCCTCGTAGTCGCGAAAATTGGGGTTGGGATGACGCATCCATTTCCAGTAGTTCTCCTGGGGGTTTTCGGCCCAAGAAAACTTGGTGACGTAAACGACATTGTCGCCCAACTTTTCAAAGCTGTTGCGGATGCTGTCCTCGAGCGAGTCCACGGCCGATTGGACGCCGATGATGCAGAAGATACCGATCGTCACGCCCAGGAGGGAGAGGAAGCTGCGCAACTTGTTGGAGGTCAGTTGCTGGAGTGCCTGACTGATGCTTTCGCTGAATACTTTGAGCAGGGTGACCATGACGATAAGATTGATAGCCGAAGCTACGATTTTTTGGAGGATCGGAAGACGCATTTCGATGAAAAGCGCGTAATCATCTGCCAAAAAACCAGAGGCCCGGATGGGCCCCGCCGAGCCCCAAAAAATGAGCTTGGATAAAGTGTATTGAATTACTATCTTTGAGGTCTTTTTAAAATAACATGTCTGTATGAGAACCAAGTTGTCTCAATTCAACTTCGACTTACCGCAAAATCTGATTTCTCAATACCCCACCGAAGAACGGGATGAATCGCGCCTGATGGTCATTCACCGGGATACGGGAAAGATTGAACACAAGATCTTTAAAGATGTGCTCAACATTTTTGACGAAGGGGATACGATGATTTTCAACAACACCAAGGTGTTTCCCGCGCGCTTGTACGGACGGAAAGAAAAGACGGGGGCAAAGAGCGAGGTTTTCCTCCTCCGCGAGCTCAACAATGAGTCGCGGCTGTGGGACGTCTTGGTGGATCCCGCTCGCAAAATCCGCGTCGGCAACAAGCTCTATTTTAGCGACGAGGAGGAGCACGACCGATTGGTGGCCGAGGTGGTCGACAATACCACTTCCCGGGGCCGGACCATCCGCTTCCTCTACGACGGGGATGAGGAGGAATTCCAAAAGGAACTCAACGCACTCGGCAATACGCCGCTGCCCAAATACATCACACGCGGGGTGGAGGCCATTGACAAGGAGCGCTACCAAACGGTGTACGCCAAGGAGATGGGTGCCGTCGCGGCCCCCACGGCGGGGCTACACTTTAGCCGGGAATTGCTCAAGCGCCTGGAGCTAAAGGGAATCGACTTTGCCGAATTGACCCTGCACGTGGGCTTGGGTACTTTCCGCAGCATCGATGTGGAAGACCTCTCCAAGCACAAGATGGACGCCGAATACTTCCGGGTAGACGACCGTACGGTCGAAGTGGTCAACCGGGCGAAAAAGGGGGGCAAACGCATCTGTGCCGTGGGAACGACTTCCATGCGGGCCGTGGAATCTTCGATTTCTGCCGAGGGCAACCTCAAACGAGCCGAGGGATGGACCAATAAGTTCATCTACCCGCCCTACGAGTTCAATATTGCCAATTCGATGATTACCAACTTTCACCTGCCCAAGTCCAGCCTGATGATCATGGTGTCCGCCTTCGGGGGCTACGACCTGATCATGGAGGCTTACCAGCAGGCCATCAAGGAAGAATACCGCTTTTTCAGTTATGGCGATGCCATGCTGATCCTCTAGCCGCCACAGTGGACTCCGCAGTGGACCAGTAGGAGCCCCGGAATAGCGTACCGCCGACGAATGGTACGCTATTTCTTTTGGGGCGGGATGGGGGAAGTACAAACGCTCAGAGCGCTACTGCTCGGTGGGTGTAAAACGCCCTCGATGGGGAAGACTTTGACCCCAAAATTTTGGGAAAATTCAAATACCGAAAGCGGTTGTTTCTGAAAAATAAGTTTCTTACTTTTGTTGAAATTTTGAAAACATTTTTTATTAAAAAAGTTGACTTTCTCAACAAAAAGTGTTAATTGCCTTCGATTTTTTATCCCTTTAATAATTTGTTTTATTTATGTATTGGACTTTAGAATTAGCTTATCATTTGGAGGAGGCTCCCTGGCCCGCCACTCGCGATGATCTAATTGATTATGCTATTCGCTCCGGTGCTCCCTTGGAAGTAATCGAGAATCTCCAGGCCATGGAGGACGAAGGTGAACATTACGAAAGCATGGAGGACATCTGGCCTGATTATCCACGCAAAGACGATTTCTTGTTCAACGAGGACGAGTACTAGCCATTTCGAACACCGCCAAAGCACCGCTCTTCCGAGCGGCTGGCGACTAGAAAATACCACAGAGTTTTGTACCCTTGCAAAACTCTTTTTTCATGCCCCTACCCAAGGGGCCTCACGTCAAAATCAACGTCACAAATTCCAGCGTAATTTCCCACTTCTTTTTGCAAAAGCCTCCTGTTGAGGGGTATTCTCAGGCGCTGGGGCCTTCCCAAAATTGGTACAGTAATTTTTTATCCTACACATGGATGATTATTTCATTCGTAAGCCATTACTTACCAAGTGGCAATAAGTACCACCATTATTGAATATCAAAAATTAATGTAAACATCTCTCCGTTTAGGCAACAAAGCGACCTGCTAATCGTAATGCAAATAAGCCACTAATGTGACAGCTATATCAGCATTTCTCTCCGATTATTGCTAAATTTGAATACAACTCAATTCATTCCTGCGGACTTATGAAGAATTTAATCGAAATCTCGAAGATTGTAACCAAGAAGAAGGTTCGAAAGATTGAGATCTTTGACGACCACTCGCTCAAACATAAAAACAGCAAGTTCAACGAGTTTTACGCGGCCCTGATGGCCGGTAAGTTTAAAAACGATCGGGACGCCTCCAATTTCCTCTACGGCTGTAGCCCTACCGACGACAAATACCGCCAACTAAAATCCCGCTTTCGCAAGCGGCTCCTCAATACGCTGTTTTTTCTGGACGTCAACCTGCCCTCTACCTCCAATTACGATCGGGCGTACTATTCCGTTAACAAAGACTGGACCCTGGTCAAAATCCTACTGTCCAATAATGCCAATCATACGGCCGCCTCGCTGGCTCGCCAGATTTTGACCACTTCGCTAAAGTTTAAATTTGCCGACGTCATCGTCAATTGCTCCCGCATCCTGAGGCGCTACGCCGCCAGCCAGGATGACGAGAAGAATTACGAAGTCTACGACCAGTACAGCAAACAATATCAGAACGTGCTCGACGCCGAAATCCGCTCCGAAGAGCTGTACCAACGCGTGGTGATGAATTACCACAAATCGCACAGCAAAACGGCGGACCTGCTGGAGAAAATCGATACCTACTGCGATGCCCTGGTCGGCCTGTCCGAAATTTACGACTCGCCCATCGTCATCTACAACATGTACCTCGTGTGGACCTACCGCTACGAGATGCTCCACGACTTCAACGCCATGCTCGAAGTCTGCTCCAAGGCCGAAAATTACATCAAGGAAAATCCCCAGTATTACCAAAGCGATAAGCTGGCTACCTTCCAGATGAAGAAGATGTCAGCCTACTTGCACCTGCGCGATTGGAAAAATGGAAAGATCAACGCCGAGAAGTGCCTGCAATCCTTTCCCGAAGGCAGCGAGACCTGGTTCTTGTTTATGGAGTACTACCTACTCCTCGCCCTCCACACCGACAACTTTATCAACGCCCTGGCCATCTTCAAGCGCGCCAGTACCCACAGCAAGTTTAAGAAACTCTCGGCCAACTACCGCGAGAAGTGGAAAATCTACGACATCTACCTCAACTACATCATCGAGAGCATGGGCGAGTCCAATCCGGTGCTCCTCACCCAACGGCGCAAATCCTTCCGCATTTCGCGCTTCCTCAACGATCCCATCCTCTACCCCAAGGACCAACGCATCTACACCGTCCACATGGTGGTGGCGCAAATCCTGTTCTTCGTAGAAAAGAAGGGCTACAATGCCATCACCGAACGCGTCGACCGACTGAAGAGCTACGCCAACCGCCAATTGAAAAAGGAGGAATACCACCGACTGATTCAGTTTATCCGCTTGCTCCAACAATTGGCCAAGGCCGATTACCAAATCGACAACCTCAGTAACGTCAGCAAGTACTACAACCGCCTCATCGAGACGCCCTTCCTCTACCGGGGCCTCAATGCGGAGTTGGAAATTTTACCCTACGAAAAATTGTGGAACCTGATTTTGAGTCGACTGAAAGCTTAAAAGCGGTAGGGGTAAACAACGTTAATTTCTTAGGATTCCTCCCCTAGCCATTTGGGGAGACCGTCAAGCAGTCGGGCGCTTGAGGGAAAGTAGAAGCTTGGGGCGGGAATTGGCCATGATTTCGGGGCTTGATAGAATTTCGCCCACTGGGCGGGACCCGCCCTCAAGGTGCTGACCAAACAGCCCTCCTTTGCGACCACCGTACTTGCGTACAGCTCCGCTACCCAAACCCAGCGTTTCTAGCGCTGGTTGTAGTCTGAAAACGAGTTTCTCTCTACTCGAGCACTAGAAAAACTCCCTACATTGACGCTTTTTCGAAGAAATTCCATAAAATCAATTGGAAATAATTACCATATGTCGGCTGGAGACCTTGAAAAATCAAGGAAAAATTTCTGCAAAAAAAATGGCCGCACGCTCAAAAGTGTTTTTGAAACAGCCCCCTTAGATAGACTTGATCCCCAAAATTGGGATGCCCACCGAGTGGGAAACGGGAGCCGAGCGGATGAGGGCTCGTCCGCGTGAAAATCTGGTGGCAATTCGATACCTTTGCGGCTGGAAAAGTCTAAGCTCCTGCCCTTGAAAAAGATTATCATTGCCATCGATGGTTTTTCCTCCTGTGGGAAAAGCACCCTGGCGCGCCAACTGGCCGCCAAACTCGACTACGTATTCATCGACTCCGGCGCCATGTACCGCGCCGTCACCCTCTACCTGATCCAACGAGGTATCGACCACCGCGACGCCGCCGCCGTCGAAGCCGTACTCCCCCAAATCTACATCCACTTCGAACGCCAAGCCAGTGGCAACCTCACCTTCCTCAATGGTGAGGCCGTAGAACAGCAAATCCGCCAAACCCAGGTCTCGGATCTGGTCAGCCCCGTGGCTACCCTCTCGGCCGTACGGCGCATGCTGGTCCAACAACAACAAAAGCTGGGCGAATCAAAGGGCATCATCATGGACGGGCGCGATATCGGAACGGTAGTCTTTCCCCGGGCCGAACTCAAAATTTTCCTCACCGCCACCACTACCACCCGGGCCGAACGCCGCTACCTGGAATTACAACAAAAGGGAACACCCGCCGACATCGACTGGGTACGTCACAACCTCGAAGAACGCGACCGGATCGACTCGACCCGGGCCGATAGCCCCCTCCGCCAGGCCAGCGATGCCGTGGTAATCGACAATACCAATCTCAAACCGGAAGAACAACTGGCCATGGTCATGGCACTCGCCCGAATGAGAATCGGGTCTTGAGCTCGGGGTGAGGCCAACGAAAAAAGCCACCCTTTACAATTGTAAAGAAGTGGCTTTCATTTCCCCAAAGCTATTCTTATATATCTTAATCAATCATTGATTGTAAACCTTTGAGCCGGCTACATCCTCCATTGCCAGCTTTTGGAGCCAGCAACGGAGTCGGATGTATTTTCCTTTTGTAACCCTCTCGGATGTTTTTTGTGTTGGAAGAACCCTTCGGCTCTCGCATTTGTTTTTGCTAGAAACTCACTTGCTTAGCGCATTCTGTTGAAATAATCTCAAGTCACTCAAGGAAGTATTCAATAACACGCTCGATATACTAAGTATTCAAGATTGTGCCAAAAAACAAGTTGCTGTAAAACAGACACTTACACATAGGCCACACCTACAAACATTCCCTAAATGGCAAAAAAATTCCCAATTCAGGAAAAAAGAAGGCCGTTTTGCGTGCCCGAACCCACCCCAATCTTCCCCCCTTTTAGTCCCCCTCCCGCCCCTTCAATCCTCCCATTTTTTCCCTATCTTAGCTGCCAATGAATCTGACTTATG
>CALCCH010000539.1 GCA_937899855.1 uncultured Saprospirales bacterium
CCGCGAGGTCTTCGTTCTCTTCTCGACGCTTCCTCCACGGGCCTTCGGATACTCCTTGTCGCTGACGGTCCGCCCCTGGTTATCCAGTTGGACTTCGTACAAGTCCTGGACCGCTGCGTAATTTTTTTCCACCTGCCGGATCACCCTCGGCTGATGCGAATAATTTCGCTTGACCATGGATAGAAATTCCCGGGGACTCAGGCTATTGCGGATCATCTCGTCGAGCACCATAAAGTCCTCCGCCGAAAAATACTTGCGCATCGCCTCGAAGTGTGATTCTACCGGTACCACCTTGATGAGCCGCTTGCGACGCAGCATTTGCAGGTCTTCTCGGCGTCTGGTGCGCGTATTGATCTGTTGGCCCAGGGGAGACTTTAGAAAGCGGGCACCGGGTAATGCCGTCGTCGCCGCTCGCTCAAAACCATCGACCCCATTGGGCGAATAAAAGGTGTAAAAGTCAGCCCCCTGACGCAGCCGACCCCGTTCGTAACCCAGCAGGCCTTCGATGCGCTCCAGGTTGTAACCAACCAGGGATTTTTCCAAGGTAAAGTAACCCGCGATCCGGTATTGCAAATCCAAGTTGTACTGAATCATAAATGAGTCGTTTCTACTATTTTTGAAGCCAGGGCTGAGGCACCGGAAATTCGACGCCCTTCGCAATGAGCAATTCCTCAACCTTGGCCCGCCACTTTTCGGTCGCTTCGTTGAGCCTGCCGCGTTCCTCCTGTACCTCCAGCGCCACACTCCCCCCTACACCATCTCCGATGGTAAAATCCGCCCCCCGCTCGATGAGGTGGGCCACCTGCTCAAATAGTTTGAGCACCGCACAGAAGTGGACGAGGGTATTATTGGTTTGTCCGTCCACCGCGTCGATATCCGCCTCCCGATCCAGGAGCGCGCGCATGCGGTCGAACCGACGGGCGTACACCGCTTTAAACGTAGCGGGTGTCCCCTTCATGGTCCCGCTGGGGTTGGCGCCGTGTCGCAGGAGGAGGTGAAAATTTTCGTCGACCGCCCCACCCGCCGCCATCGCAATGGCAAATACCGCTTCTTCTCCTTCCCCCATCGCTACGTTGGGATCGGCACCGGCTCGCAACAGTTGCTCCAGCGCCTGCGGATCGCGGTGGGCCAGGGCCCAAAACAGCAGGGTCATTCCGTCCTTCCCGGCCGCGTTCAAATCACGGCCCTCCGCCCGCCGCACCAACTGGGGGATGTCGGCCGCGCGTTTGGCGCGAATCGCCTGGGCCAGCTCCAATTGCGGGCTGGCGAAAACGTCGATGGGGTTGTATTTGTAAATCGGATTACTATTCATCAAGCCACATTTGTTAAAAGTGAGGAGGGCCAGTAGCAGGCCAATGCTGTATTTGATTCGCTGCCACATCAGGAACAGCCAAAGGCTTCTTGCAAGGCACCGAGGTCATCGCGGGTCTGTTGGTCCAGTAAGTCCACCATCGTTTGGATACCGTGCTGGGTTGGTAGGCCCCGACTCGCCGCGGGTACTTCGATGCGATTGCCGTAGGCTTGGGGCAGGGCTCCACTTTGGGCCAAGCCCCCCGCTCCCGCCAGAGTCGCCGGCGCCAGCCAAGGACCAATCACGGGAATGCCGCTGACCAACCCGGCCGCCGCTACTCCGAGGGAAGCAAGGACGCCACGACGGTTGTCCTGAGCGACAAAGAGGGGCTCGAGGGAATTGTGGTAGGCATTTACGTTGGCGGCATTGGCCGCCCGCGTCTCGTCGGATACGCCATTATCGCGACGGGTTGTATTTTGGTGCAAACCAGCCGCGTTAAAAGTCGTTCCCGGTGCCCCCGTCGTCGCACTGGTAGCCGAGGCCAACCCGCCCCCCAGCGAATGTCCGGTCGTTTGAAAGCCATTCGGCCCCTGCGTACGCGCCAAGCGATTGCCGATCACCATCGCCCGATCGTACTGTTCGTTGGGCATCCCCACGCCCTGAGCCAGGTCGGCACCAATATCGCCCATTTCCGGTTCGGTACCGGCAAAAGCCACGGTGTAGGGCGGTTCGCCACCGGTAGTGGAGCGATAGATGGCGGACTTAAAACCACTGTCCGAGTCGTTGAGGTAATTGGGGTTGAGTCCCAGCTCACTCCGCACTTCCTCATCCGACATCCGCGCAAAACCCGGCGGGGTCGAACCGTCGTAAACGGCATTGGACAGGCGGGCCATATCGGCCGCATCGGCCGTTTGTTCGTAGTGTTTCAGCGTATTAAAAGCCGCCAACTGCTGGTCGGCGGGAAGCTGAGTCAGGTTTTGATAAAAGGCGGGCTCCAATTGTTCCTGAAGCTGGGCTTGTTTTTGTTTGTCGGCCTCGGTATGTACCTCTTGTCCCAACTGCGCTAAAATCGGACAGATCTGGAGCAGAAATGCTTGGGGTGCCACCGGGGAGAAATCACCGATCAGAACCGTAGGACAACCGACGGTGATGATGCCCCCGTGGGCCGTCATGTCTCCCTGACGAGCGGCGGGTTTGCCACCGATGAGGACGCCCATCGATCCTTGGATGATGCTGTCCGGTGGCCCCATGCAGGTACAGAGGTTGCCCAGCGTAGCGGCGGGAGCACCACCGATGTATACCGTGGGCACTCCGGGAGGCATGACGGGCCCGCCGACGTGGGGCTTGGGCCCATCCGACATCGGACAGGTATGCATGTCTCCAACTCTAGCGGCGGGTTTGTTCATAAAGCTTATTTTACCGGAATCAGGAGTGGAAAAACCTCTTGGGCCGCCTCGGCGAATTCGCTGTCCGGGAAGTGAAAATTTTCCCGGCGCCCCAGCAGCAATTGCCCTTTGACCTCCACCGCCACGTTGACGATGGCGGAGTTGCCCTTTTTGCGGACGGGCTTGAGGTCGACGATGACGTCCTTCACCACAATTCGCGTTTCGTAGCGTTGGAGCATGTCCTTGAGGTTTTTTTGAATGGCCTCGCGCATGTTTTCCCGCCAGATGCGCTCGGAGCGTTTCTGGGGAGGCGTGGAGGCTTGAAATTTGTTGACCACGCTGCCAAAGGTCGGATCGTAGCGGTAGCTGAGGGAAAAGGTCTTCAGCATGAGGCGAATGTTCTGGTGGATGGACGCCCGCAGCTCCACCTCATCGGCCAGTTGCTGCCCCTAGAGGATTCTATCCAATCGCAATGGTATCGAATAGTATAGCACTCAGTTCAATTTTATGGGCATCCCTTTGACGTTGACCGGGCCGGAGCCCTTGACGTCCACCATGGTACCGCTCACCTCCACATTTTTGGTTCCCTGTGTTTTCACCGTGAGGCTTTTGGTCTCCACCTTCTGCCCCGCTTCCACGGTCAGCTCCTTGCCGCTCTTGAGCTCCACCGTATCGGCCGCCTCGACGATGGCTTCCTTGTCGGATACCATCTTGATGGTTTCGGCCGCCGTCACGTTGAGCACCTTGGCGGTGATGTTGACCGTTCCCTCGCCCACGTCGATATTGATTTCGCTGTCTTCCTTACCCCCCGTCCTCACGGTAATTGTCTTGCCCGCACTGAGGGTCATGGCACTGGGGGCGTGGATGGAAATGGACTTGTTTTTATCGTCGAACTTCCATTCGTTTTGCCCCCGGGATTTGAAACCCTTGTAGCGGTTTTGGGGATCAAACCACTCGGGAACCGCATCGCCATTATACATCCCGCTGAGGACGTAGGGCTTTTCGGGATCGTTATTTTCAAAGGCGACCAGTACTTGATCTTCCATTTCGGGGATGAGGTAAAAGCCCTTGTCCTTGCCCGAGTAGGGCGTGGCCACCCGTATCCAGGGCGAGGTCTGCCCCGTATCCTTTTGCCAGAGAAAAGTGACCTTGACCCGCCCCAGTCCTTCCTCATCTTCGACGGCACTGATGGTTGCCAGTTGGGTCTCGCAGAAGGGGTTGGTGGTTTGGGAACGCAGTTGAGGGCTAGTCACTTCTTCCGGGACGGCTTCGAAGGAATTGCGGTAGTCGCCCGCTTGGCCGATATCGTGGGTGATGGCCGTGATGATGTAGTTGCCATACTTCTCCCCGATCAAATTGTCCGACACCTCGACTAAGCCACCGATTTTTAGCTCGGCGTTGGAGCTGGCCCCGATGAGGACGACCATTTCGTCCAGACTCACTTGTTCGCGTCGCAGGGCGGCGTCTTT
The DNA here is from genome assembly GCA_937899855.1 of uncultured Saprospirales bacterium. Taxonomy (GTDB): domain Bacteria; phylum Bacteroidota; class Bacteroidia; order Chitinophagales; family Saprospiraceae; genus CALLVY01. The sequence continues at coordinate 4,146 of CALCCH010000539.1, forward strand.
TAACTCGTCGGCATCGCTGGCCGGGCTACGATGGTCGATGGGGGTTTTGGTAAAAATGGCTTCACCCGCAATGCTCCTCACCTCGTTTCCCAGGTCATTGCTCTTGGCTTTGAGGGGAGCCGCTTCGGTCAGCTGTTCGTGTTTGACGTAGTCGTAGGCTTGGAGCTCAAATTGGGTGGGAAAGGCGCGTACGGACAGGTCGAAATACTGCATGCCGTTTTCGCCAAAATCGAGGGGAACGGCTTTGCCTCCGCTGGGACGACCGAAGTAGAGGTCCAGTCCATCGTAGTAAAACCACTCGCCAAAACGATCGGCCAAACGGCTGACGAAGTTAAAATTGCTCTCGCGGTACTGGACGCAGTAAGCGAGGGCATCTTGAAAAATTTGGGGAGACACTTTGGGTCCCTGGGCAAAGGCGCCGCCGTGCGGACCGATCACCGCGTCCACAATTTCTTGCAGGCCTTGATCGGTAAAGGAACGGGTGTGCGGGCCATCGTCCATGACGACGGTCGGACTCTGACCACGTACGACCAGTTCCGCCGTTCCGCTTTGTCGGGCCAGCCCCAGCGAGGTGACGATGCCGATAAAAATATCGGGTACCGGAGTCAGCATCAGTTCGCGATCATCCTTATCGTCGATCCCAATTTTGACGGTCTGCCCCATCCAGGACTTGGCCCGTTGGAGCAATACCCCCCGGTTGGCATCCTGCCGGAGTCGAATCTCAAAACTTGCGTGGCGACCAATCTGCTGATTGATCATCACCCGAGTAAAGTCGTTGTCCGACAGGCGGCTACCCGCAATGTTGATGGAAGTTCGCTTCATCCTCTTGATTTTGAAATTCGTTAGGAGTTTGCCCGGTGGTGGCCAATTGGCATTCGGTATGCCGGTGAGCCCCAATTGGCGGATGCGGTACCGAAGGAAGCGGGAGCCCCCGGAGGACGTCCCGCTTCCACGGTACCCACGGCGACTTACTCGCTATCGGGCCACTTCATCTTAAATTCGGCACCGCTGACCTTGATCTTCTCGGCCGTCACCTCAAAAGTTTCCACCGTATTGGTGCTGACGCCCTGAGAGTTAAAATTCTCGCGATAACCCACGACGTAGGCATTTTCAAATTCAATTTTCTTCAACTCCTTGGTTTGGTCAGCATCTTTGAAGATGGTAATCGAACCGGCCTTGGCCAGGTCCTGATCACCCATCCAATTGATGATTTTACCATTCATCTCCTTTTCGTCGGAGCGGATCGTAAGGCTGATCAGACCGTTGCGGACCACCTTGACGGGCTGGCCCTTCTCGGGGTCGGTAGTGCGGGAAAAGGAGTAAGTCAGGTCAATCACTTGAGCTTTGGCTCCTTCGAGTTCTAAGACGGCGGTATGAGCTGCTGCTGCCATTTTGATGAATTTTTTTGATGGTTAATTAGAATATTAGAGGCTAATGAGTTAATGCATTTTTAAAAATCAGTAACCTTAGTCTTTCACCTCCTTGAGTTCGGAATCGGCAGAACGATCCTTGGCCTTGAGGGCGTACACGAAGGTGCGTACCGCCCACAGCGGCTGGATGTCGACGTTGACGTCGATTCGATCGGGCACGCGGTGGTTCCAGTCAAACTGGGTCACCTTCCCCGCGCTGATGATTTTTTGTTCGACCAATTGGTTGAGAAAATCTTGAATGGTATCGCGAACGAAATTGGCCTTGGGTCGGTCCAGTTGCTGGCCGGTTACCTTGCCGAGGTAGTGGCGAAGGACGCGGTTGACGTAGTCAAAGGTACGGACGACGGGGTAGCGTTTGAGCGGGTACTCGGCCCCGTCGAAAGCGGTACAGGATTCGTAGACGATGTCTTTGTCGTAGGCGTGCATCATCGAATTCATCCCGGCTTCGGACAGGTCGGTCACCTCGTCCTGGACGGTGCGGAAGGCCAGGCCCTGGCTCCCGGAGACGGCCCCGTGCATTTCGCCCATGATGGGTTGGGAAATCTTTTCGGAATACATTTTTCCCGCTACCGCCATCGCCACCGATCCGCGGAGGTCTTCCTCTTCCTTTAGTTCCTCTTCCTTACCCCGTAGGACCAGATGGTTGGCCAGCATGATGAGTTTGCTGTGGTGCAACTCGGGGCCGGTAAAGCCTTGCCAGCGGCGGGATTCGCGTTCGTTGAGTGCATCCTCCACACTGTCGCAATCCGCAAAATCGGTAAGGAAACTGATGCGGGACTCGCCGGCGAGTTTGGTGTAGCGCTCGATCAAGTCCTTGGGGCGCTTGCTGCGCCAGAGGCCCGGAATGACGAGTAAAGAATAGGCTTTGCGCTGATCCACGGAGCGGGCCTCATCCATTACCTTTTTCTCCACCGCATTGTACACCAAATTGCTGTCCGCATCGAGGAGGCTTTCGGGATGTACGTTGAGTAGGGTGATGTTTTTGACCTTTTGGGGAGCGGCATTGCGGTAAAACAATTCCAGCTCGCGGTAGGTCCGCTCCAGGTCACGGACCTCGTCCATGATATTCGCCAGGTTGTCGTTGATCAGTTGCTCGTTGGCGTCTAATTTTTCCTGGGCCTGGGTGCGAATTTGTTTGTGGCTGCTGGCCTCTTCCCGATTGAGGAAACTGAGGTAAGCCTGCAATCGATCGCGCAGTTCCTTGCGTTCTTCCACCAAGTCATCATCCTGCAAAAAGCGCTTTTTCTTACTTTTGGATTCGGGAGAAAATCGGTTGAGATTATCCGCCAGCGGGGCCAGCAGTTCGTCAAAACCATCGTAGCGATCCAGGCGGTCCTGGATTTCGGCCGCCTCCATGACGGGCACCTCCCGGCTACGGCGCTCGGGAGAGGCGTTGGCATTTTGGTTCAGCTCTTCTTGGCTCATATCGTTAGGTTTTCAAGTGTTTTTAGAAGTTATTACGTTCGCGCGGTCGGGTGGACCTCAATCCTCCTCGACGACGGGCAGGCTATCCGTTAGCTCGTCGATGATCTGCGAGAGCATGGCCACCACCGCATCGCGGGCTTTGGGATCGTCGAGGGCCTTGCGAAACTGCGCATTCTTATCGATGCGATCCACCAAGGATTCACTGGCCTGAAATTCGGCCTCCAGCTTGCGGAGCCAGGTGGAGTTCTTCTTGATCGACTGGGGCGAGAAGGCTTCTACCCCACCCCGAAAGCGAATCGTCTCGGCCGCCTCCGCATTATCGGGATTGCCGGTCTTGATTTTTACCTTGACCTCTGGTTGGGTATACTCCATCACCTCTTCCGTTGACTTGGTAATCTCCGAGGGAATTTCTTCCGGCTTGCGGGGTCCTTTCTCCCCCTTGAAGGGCATTGCAATTAAAGTGTTGTTGGTTGGTAATAGGACCAGCCCCGAGTTGGTTTCTTCGGGGACGTCCACCGGGCCGATCATGTTGTAGCGAACTTGTGCCATAGGTTGATAAATGATTTAAATGGACAGAATTCAATTATTTACGGGGGTATTCAAACGATTTTGACAGCGGGTCAGATCGCTCTCTAAGTACTTGATTCTTTCGTCCTTCAGTTTGATCTGCTGTTGGAGCGAGACGACTTCCGCGTTGGGGGCGTTTTCTTTTGATTGGAGCGCACGCAACTGCTTTTCCAGTTGGCGGTTTTTGTTGACCAAGTCCTGGTGCTTGCCCTTCCAGATTTGTTC
>CALCCH010000540.1 GCA_937899855.1 uncultured Saprospirales bacterium
GCCTCGGTGTAGCGCATGGCGGCGGGGCTATCGCCATCCATGGAGCCAAAGTTGCCCTGGCCATCGACCAGGGGGTAGCGCAGCGACCAGGATTGGGCCATCCGCACCATGGTGTCGTATACCGATTGGTCGCCGTGGGGGTGATATTTACCCAAGACCTCCCCCACGATCCGGGCGGATTTTTTGTGGGCCTTGTTGTACACCAGCCCCAATTCGCTCATGCCGTAGAGCACGCGACGGTGGACGGGTTTGAGCCCATCCCGGACGTCGGGTAGGGCGCGGGAGACAATGACCGACATCGAATAATCGATGTAGGCTGATTTCATTTCCTCTTCAATGCTGATCGGAATAATTCTTTGATCTAATGCCATGAAAATCAGGTTGTTCTATTATATCTCAATAATTTTCTTGAGGCCTTGGGGACCGTCAATTTTGCTGGCTTTGGTGGGCGTTAAAAATCGACAGGCAAAAATACGAAAAATGCCGGAGGATATATAAAAAGGTAGCCATAAAATCCGGGATAATCGCGGCGCGATGGATGGGCCCCAAAAGGCCCGGAAAGGGGCCTAAAAAGCCTTTAGAATGGGAATGGAGGCAAAAAAAAATGCGGTAGGCCCCCAGTTGGAGCCTACCGCATCAAAACGATATGGTTTGTGGCAAATACCGAATTAATTCTGCTTCATCGCTACGCGGTACTCCGTGCGGTCGTGTTGGTTGACCACCCAGTAGTTGTAGTCGCGGACCATGCGGTCGAGATTGCGATAGGTAAAGTCCTTTTTACCCACCCGACCCGATAGTGCCGTGTAATCTCCAAACACGTTGCGGGCCACCGAAGGGAAAGAGTTTCGCTCGACTTTTTCGAGCTGGCCACTTTCTCCCAGTAGGTAGTAGTTGTAACGGTAAGGATTCTTGACGTCGGAGCGGTTTTCGATGTAGTAGACAAAAAGGGTCACCGCACCTTCTTCTTCCTATTGCATTAAAACGGTGGTGGGATCGATGGTCTGTTGTGGGTAATCCACTGTGTGGGCTTCGTAGTGCACCCAATCATTGATTTCGTTGCCGAGCTCGTCGATGTCGAAGCCCTCGTAGCCGTAGCCCTGGATTTCGGTGGACTTGTAGACCTGCTTCTGACCGGTCCGGCCGTTGTAAAAGGTTACTTTCACTTCGTTGTCGGTGATGTCGCCGACCTTGACGAGGCCTTCCACTTTGCGGCCATTATCGAGGAGGACGTATCCGGAGACTTTTTCGCCTTTTTGGGCACTCAGCACGGTCGCCAGACAGAGGAACAAAAGGGTAAAGGTGTTGGTGTTAAAAAACTTCATGGTTATGCGGGATTTAGATTTTGTGGCTTCCAAAAAGTGGCGGGAGTGCGGTGGTGGGAGGGAGGGGGGTATAAAAGCAGACCTGCCAGGTTAAACTTGCATCATAGTTCTGTTCTTTGTTCCATTATGCAAACCTGACAGGTCACGCGCTTCTACCGGTTAATTATTGAGATGACCTCAGTCGCTTGTCTGCAATGTAGGATGGAGGAATGGGGAAACAGTGTCAAAAAAAGGAGGTTTTGTGACAGTCAACGCGGAGAATTGGGGAGGGGCTCCCCTGCGCTTCCAACAAATGTATTCAATAACTGTTCCTATTTTTAATCGAACGCATCAATAAATGGCCGATCCCTATATTTTTTCCGCAGTTATCGTTTTATGCTACGTAATTTTCTGGTTTATCGTGGCCCAAGTCATCAAGGACAATGGGATCATGGACGTGGCTTGGGGCTTGGGATTTGTCCTGATTTCCTGGGCGGTCTATTTTAACTTTGGCTACCCCAGTGGGCTACTGATCCCCATAATTGTGACAATTTATGGTCTTCGATTATCGGTACACATTTTTGTTCGCAATTTGGGAAAAGGGGAGGATTGGCGCTACGCTAATTGGCGGCGCGAATGGGGGAAAACCGTTGTAATACGGGCGTTTTTCCAGGTTTTTCTGCTCCAGGGCTGCTGTATGTGGATCATTGCCCTGCCCCTGCTCCCGGTAGAAAATAATGCCTCCAACACGTATCTTTTTTTCTTACCCTACGTTGGCTTGGTCCTGTGGTTGATTGGTTTTTTGTGGGAAAGCATCGCCGATTGGCAGTTGCTGAGCTTCAAACAGCGCCCCAACAACCGCGAAAAGATTCTGACCAGTGGCTTGTGGGCCTACTCGCGGCACCCCAATTACTTTGGTGAGGTCACCCTGTGGTGGGGGATTTTCTTACTCAGCCTCCCCCACTCCACCTGGTGGATTGCCATTTTGGGCCCACTTTTGATTACCTTTTTGATCAGCCGCGTCTCCGGAGTGCCCATGCTGGAGGCCAAGTATCGCGATAACCCCCGCTACCAAGAATACGTGGCAAACACCAATGCCCTGATTCCAAAAATTTCGAGATTGTTTCGCACCCAAGGTGTCTATAATCAGTAGTTCACTATCTTTGCAGCACTTTTTTAAATCACATTCAGATGAGTACTGGGAAGCCAGAAGTTAAACCCTACGATTCGGAGGGCAACAAGAAGAGTCAAGTTTCGCGGATGTTCAATAGCATCGCACCCTATTATGATTTGCTCAATCGGGTCCTCTCCCTGGGCATCGACCGCATCTGGCGCCGCAAGGCCATCGCTCGGCTGCGGGAAGACCAGCCCCAGCTGATCCTCGACGTGGCGACGGGTACGGCGGACGTCGCCCTGGAAATCGCCAAGCAGTTGAGCCCCCAGAAGATCATCGGCATTGATATTTCGGTCGATATGCTGTCGATCGGGCGAAAGAAGATTGCCAAAAAGGAATTGCATCCCCTGATTGAGCTCCAGGAGGGGGATTCGGAGAATTTACCATTTGAGGACAATACCTTTGACGCGGTGACCGTTGCATTTGGCGTCAGGAATTTTGAAAATCTGGATCGGGGCTTGCGTGAGATCCGGAGGGTGCTAAAGGCGGATGGCCAGTTGGTTGTATTGGAGTTTTCACGGCCTACCCTCTTCCCTTTCAAACAGCTTTTTAACTTTTACTTTAAAAATATTTTGCCTTTTATCGGCAGAATGACTTCTAAAGACCCAAAAGCTTACCGATATTTGTACGAATCGGTTCAAGCCTTCCCAGATGGCACAGATTTTATTGAGGTATTAAGTAAAAACGATTTCAAATCACGCTCATGGACACCACTAACCTTAGGCATCTGCAGTATCTACTCGGCGCGAAAATGATTTTCCTGACGGTCTGCCTACTGGCCGTGGCCTCCACCAGCCAGGCCCATCGGTGGAAATACAACTTCCTGAGCTTTGAGCAAATACCTTATTATTTCGGAATTACCCTGGCCTACAACAATTCCAACTTTAAAATCCACCACTCCAGCCAATTTATCCTCAACGATAGCATCAACACCGCTCAGTCCATCACCGGACCGGGTTTTAACCTCGGGATCGTCTCCAACCTCAAGGTGGGCCAGTACTTTGATTTCCGCTTTTTGCCCACCCTGTCCTTTGCTGAGAAAAACATCGAATACACCTCTGATAATCCCAACAACCTTCAGTACCTGCGCAAAATCGAATCGGTCCTGGTCGAGCTGCCCTTTCACGTCCGCTACAAATCGGCTCCGTACAACGACAAACGGATGTTCGTCATCGCCGGCATCAAGTATTCCTTCGATGTGGCTAGCGATTCGCGGGCCCGGCAGGCCAACGAACTGGTCAAGATTTCCCCGACCGACTTTGCCGTGGAAGTGGGGGCGGGTATCCAAATGTTTTTTCCTTATTTCATCTTTTCACCAGAAATCAAACTGTCTCACGGCCTGGGCAATATCCTGATCTTTGACGACAATCTCGACCAGTCGCGGGTCATCGAAAAGGTTTTGTCGCGCGCACTGACGATTTCGCTACATTTCGAAGGCTAAACGGGACCCTCTTTCAATAAAAAGAACGAGCGGGCGTTTTTAGAACAAGTAATTTGTTCTGCCCAATGACGCCAGTACCCTCCTCACCATCCGTTTTAAGAATCGCACTCCTCAGCCTGCTATTTTTACTTACCACCATCGGTCTCCGTGCCCAGCGTGGCAACTACAACTACAGCTTCTACGAGCTGAAGAAACACTATTTTGGAATTACCCTGGGGTACCAAAGCTACGGCTTTCAGCTCCACCGCTCGGAAGACCTGATCCTCAATCCCGACATCCGTACCGTCGAGTCGATCCGCCAGCCTGGCTTTAACCTGGGCTTTATCCACAATTACAAGCTCGGGCGCTACCTGGATTTTAGGACCCTGTTCCACTTTTCCTTCGCCAGCCGCCGCCTGGAATACCGTTCTACCAGTTCCGAGGTCCCTTCCCTTTTTGACAACCAGGAGTTGATTTCCCTGTCCCTCCCCTTTCAACTGCGCTACAAATCCGCCCCCTACCGCGACAAGCGTGTTTTCGCCACCGCCGGCATCAAATACACCCACCACCTGACCAACAACTCCCAACTCCGCAACTCCGCCGATCTCATCAACATCTCGCCCATCGACTTTTCGGTAGAAGTTGGTGCGGGCGTTCAGTTTTTTATGCCCTACTTTATCTTCTCGCCGGAGATCAAATTCTCCCAGGGCGTCGGCAACATCCTCCTGCGCAACGAGCAACTCAACCGCTCCAACGTCTTGGAAAGTATCCTTTCCCGCGCCCTGACCATCTCGCTGCATTTTGAGGGCTGAGGCAGCGTTTGTACCTCCGCACCCGTATTGACAACGGACCGACCGCAAGGATTCCCTTTCGAAACGTCCCTCACCGCTGTAACAATCACTATCGCTCCGGAGCGCTGCGTTCTGGTTCGGTAGGTTCCAATTGGTACGGTGTCCTTTCGTTTTTTATCCATTTGGCCACCATCGTTTTTCAGGTCTATTCAGCTACTCAGGGGCTGCCCGCAGCCTTTGCGTAAGCTTTTTTATTCTTCCATTTCTAAACTCAACAACATGAAACATCCATTGATCCTCTTCCTCCTGTTTTTAGTAGCCTGGAGCCCGCTGGGGCTGGCCCAACAACAGCGCCCTCCCATTCAAGGAGGGATTCGTCTTTACACCGGAGTGGGCTACCAGCACTACCGCGGTGACCTGGGCAACGGTCTGTACAATTTTAAGAAAAACTGCACCTGGGGTACCATCACGCTCGGGACAGACCTCCCCCTGGGATCGGGTTTTGACCTCAAAGTATTTGGTACGGCGGGCGCTTTTGGCTACCTCAGTGGCGATCGGGAAAATCCCAACGTCGGGATCAACGAAGCCTTTGACAATCTGGAAGTCCGGAACCTCAGTGCCCGCTTCTTTACCGGCGTCGTTGCCCTCCAGTACAATTTCAATAATGGCTGGGTACTGCCCAGAGACAGCCGCTGGGTACCCGCCATTTACGTCGGTAGTGGTTGGAGCTTGCTGGAAGACATTATGGGAATGGGCTGTATCAACGTTGGGGACTATACCACCGTCAACGTCGGGGCCAATTTGCGCTACGCCATTCATCCCGATTGGTGGGTGGGAGTCAAGTTCAATGCGGGCTATTTTACCCGCGACGACCTGGATTTTCACGTCAGTAGAGGCAACGACATGCACTTGCAGAGTTCCTTAGTCTTTGGTTATGCCTTTCGGGCTCGAAAGTCCTAGCATTTACACTCTTCGGTCACGTACTGGATCAGCTCGGGAAAAAAGCGGTTGAATTCCTCGTTGAAGGTATCCCAATCGGCTTCAAGGTGGTCCAGTGCTTGGGCAAAATTGGACTCAAAACGCGAGCGTTCGTCCATTTTACGGAGGGTAATCAGCATGCCTTCCCGCGTGGCGTAGCCGCTCAGCCAGTTGTGCTTGATCATGTCGGGGAGGCGCCCTCGCAACTCGGCGGGCATCTGCTCCGAACGACGCTCTAGAACCTCGTAGATGCTTTTGGTGAAGTCATCCAGAGAGGTGATGGAGTAGCTAGACCAGTTTTTGGCGAGTAAATGGTCGTAGAGGATATCGATGACGACGGGGGCGTACTTGTGGTGCTGGGGGTGTAGGCGTTGGGTCGCTTGACGGACGATCGGGTGCTGATCGGTGTAGGAGTCGATTTGGCGGTGCAATTGGATACCGGCCTGGACGGACTCGGGATAGGATTCGAGGTCTTTGTTGCGGATGGAGTCCGCAACAAAATTACCAATCAGGAGATCTTCATTTTCGCAGGATAAATAAAGGTGCGCCAGATAATTCATACCTAAGCAACGTTTTTGGTCAAAAAAAGATGGGGCGAATCTAAAAAATATTGGGCATTCACGATAGGCGTTCCGCCCATAAAATGCAGTCGAAGCCTGTTTTTTGTGGGTGAAAACCCTATCTTTGCCGCCGAAATCTGCAAACTCCTAAAATCGTCCCGTTTCATGGCTCTAAAATGCGGTATCGTTGGCCTGCCCAACGTCGGAAAATCCACCCTCTTCAACGCGTTGACCTCGGCCAAGGCCCTGGCCGCCAACTATCCCTTCGCCACCAAAGATCCCAACGTCGGCATCATCACCGTTCCCGATCCCCGCTTGGACAAACTCAGTGAGTTGGTACAGCCCCAAAAGGTCCTGCCCACCACCATCGAGATCGTCGATATTGCGGGACTCATCAAGGGGGCCTCGCAGGGCGAAGGGCTGGGCAACCAGTTTCTGGCCAACATCCGCGAAGTGGACGCCATCGTTCACGTCGTTCGCTGTTTTGAAGACGGCAACGTAGTCCACGTCGACGGCAGTGTAGACCCCGTCCGGGACAAGGAGATCATCGACACCGAGCTTTTGCTCAAGGACCTGGAGACCCTGGAAAAGCGCTTGGAACGTTTAAAAAAGGCTGCGAAAAGCAATGACAAAGAAGTATTGAAAAATCTGGCTACCGTAGAACGTATGATCGCCGAGATGGAAGGGGGCAAGGCGGCCCGCGCCATTGCAGTGGAGGAGGATCAGGAAAACCTGGTGCGCGAGATGTACCTGCTGACCGCCAAGCCCATCCTCTACGTCTGCAATGTGGATGAGGATTCCGTCAAAACGGGGAATGCGCATACCCAGCGCTTTACCGAATTGGTCAAGGACGAAAGTGCGGAGGTCATCTTTATTTGTGCCGGGATTGAGGCGGACATCGCGGAATTGGACACCCTGGAGGAACGTATGGAATTTCTGGAGGAGCTGGGGCTACAGGAACCGGGCGTCAACGTAGTCATCCGGGCCTGCTACCAATTGCTCCAACTCATCACCTACTTCACCGCTGGCGAAAAGGAAGTTCGTGCTTGGACCATCGAAGAGGGAACCAAAGCTCCCCAAGCCGCTGGTGTCATTCACACCGACTTTGAGCGGGGTTTTATCCGTGCGGAGGTCATTAAGTATGCCGATTACGTCCAATATGGCTCCGAGTCTTCGGTAAAAGAGGCTGGAAAAATGGGTGTGGAAGGCAAGGAATACGTGGTTGTCGACGGTGACGTGATGCACTTTCGCTTCAACGTCTAGCTCCAGCCAATGACCCGGTATTTTTCCCTCTACAAACCCTACGACGTGCTCAGCCAGTTTAGCCGGGAGCTACCCAGTCATCGGACCCTGGCCGACCTCCATCCCTTCCCGCCCCGGGTATACCCCATTGGTCGGCTCGATCGCGACAGCGAAGGCCTCCTCCTCCTGAGCGACGACAAGGCGCTCAACCACCGCTTACTCGATCCACAGCAGCGCCACTGGCGCGCCTACTGGGCCCAAGTCGAAGGCATTCCCAGCGCCACGGCACTCCAGGCACTCCGGAGCGGCCTCCGTATCCGGATCAATAAAAAGACGCACCACTGTCTGCCCACCCGAGCCAAGCTACTGGACGCGCCCCCTACCCTACCCGATCGAGATCCACCCATCCGCTTCCGACAAAACAGCCCCACGGCCTGGATCGAAATCCAACTTCAAGAAGGAAAAAATCGTCAAGTTCGCAAAATGTGTGCGGCCGTAGGTTTTCCCGTCCTCCGGCTGGTCCGGCACCGCATTGAGGACCTGCGCTTGGGTGATCTCCCCCCCGGTACGGTTCGCGAATGGTCTCGGGCCGCTTTTTACCAAGCCCTACACCTCTAAGCCCGCTACGCTAGTCCGATTGGTTGTCGTGTAGTCCGTTGTGCAGCGTATCTTAGCTGAGCGTTTTGACTCTTTTTAAGTTAAAAATAAAATAGTAAGAAAATTTTAACTGAGTAAAATAATATATCACCTTTGAATCCATTTTATTTTTGTAATGATCACCCCCGGCTGCTATAGCGAATTTTAGTTTAAAATATTCGCCCCAGTGGCCGCCGTTTCTTATTTTGCGGTACAACTAGCCATCCATGCACCACTCCCCTACTCCACTGCGCTACTTTGTCCTGCTGTTTGGCTTGCTTCCCCTCTGCGTTGGGGCACAGACGGATAGCACGGCCAATTTGCTGGAGGAGATCGTCAATCCAGATTTGGTGGAAGATTTTATTGCGGGAGCGGGCGAAGAGCGGGATTTTGACTTCAATGCCTTGTACGAGCAGTTGGCGCATTATCGAAAACATCCCCTTTCGCTCAACAAGGTGGGCCGGGAGGAACTGACCGAATTGGGGCTGTTGAGCGAGTTACAGATCAATAGCTTTTTACGATACCGCGAGACTTGTGGTAACTTTATCGCCTTGCAGGAGCTACAGGCGGTTCCCAGTTTTTCGCTCCAAACCATCCAGCAGCTGTTGCCCTTCGTCAGCCTCCAAGGCGATTTGGATGATTACCGCGTCTCCTTCGGGAAGATGCTGGGGCAGGGGTCCAATCAGTTGTTCTTGCGCTGGACCCGCCTGCTACAGGATCAGGAAGGTTTTTTGCGGGGGCCGGAAGACGGACGGGCCTTTTTTCGCGGGGACCCCAATCGGTATTATTTGCGCTACCGCCACAGCTACGACAACCGCCTGTCCTACGGGCTGACCGCCGAAAAGGATCCGGGAGAAGAATTTTTTACGGGCAGCAACCCGCAGGGTTTTGATTTTTACTCCGCCCACTTGTACCTCAATCGGTACAACCGGTGGCTCAAGACCCTGGCACTGGGTGATTTTACCGCCAGCTTTGGACAGGGGCTGATCCTATTCTCAGGCTTTGGCAGTCGCAAGGGCTCGATGGTCATGCAGATCAAACGCAATCGCCGGACCTTGATGCCCTACCGCTCGGCCGACGAAAATAATTTCTTACGGGGGGCTGGCCTGACGCTTTCTCCCACCGCCAATCTGGACGTGACGCTATTTGCCTCCACCCGACGCCGCGATGCCAATATCGTGCTCCCGGATTCTTTGGAGGCGGATCTCGACTTCTTACCTTTCGAAATCTTTGGCAGCTCTTCCCTGCAAAACACTGGCCTCCACCGCACCGATGCCGAAATCTTTGACGAGAAGCAAATCGAGCAACGCACGCTGGGAGCCAGTGTAAAGTACCATACCAACCGCTGGCACCTGGCTCTAAATGGCCTTTATGAGGACATCGACCGGCCGCTGGAGCTCACCGATCGCCCCTTCAATCAGTTCTTTTTCTCCGGAACCCGACTGTTTAATGCCAGCATCGACTACGCCTTTCTCTGGCGCAATGCCAACTTTTTTGGGGAGACGGCCATCAGCGATAATGGGGGGCTAGCCACGACCAATGGACTACTGTGGGGTCTCGACCGCCGGCTTGACTTTGCCCTAAAAGTCCGCCACTTCGAACGCAACTACCAGGCCCTCAATCCCAACCCCCTCGCCGAAACCATCGGCGCCCGCAACGAAACGGGAATCTACCTCGCCCTGGTGTACCGACTCAACCGACGCTGGTGGCTCTCCGGCTATTACGACCTGTACCGCCACCCCTGGCTCCGCTCCAACGCCGCCGCCCCCAGCAATGGCGTGGATTACCGCCTCCGACTGACCTACTTCCGCAAGCGCCAGCTTGAGACTTACGTCGAATTGCGCAACGAGATCAAGCGCATCAACAGCCCCGTGGCGGAAAGCAACATCCGCCGACTCACTCCCCACCAGCGACTCCAACTCCGTTTGCACCTGACCCAGAACATCAGCAAGCGGCTGACCCTCAAGAGTCGAATTGACCTGGGCTTTTCCGAAAAGCCGCCGGAAGAGCGCTTTCGGGGATTCGTCATTTATCAAGATGTGATTTGGAAAGTCGGCGAGCTGCCGCTTAAATTGAGCACACGCTTTGCCCTCTTTGACGTGGAAGATTTTGATATCCGCTTCTGGGAATACGAAAACGACCTCTTGTACACCTTTTCCATCCCCGCCTATTTTAACCGGGGCTACCGCTTTTACCTCAACGCCCGCTACCGCGTATTCCGGGGCTTTACGCTGGAAGCCCGCTACGCCGAAACCTACTGGGACCAAGATTCTTTCGGAAGTGGCATCAACGAAATCCAGGGCAACCGCCGCTCAGAAGTTAAAGTACAAATCAGCTATTCCTTCTGAGCAACGGTGGCGAAGGAAGAAATGCCTTTCTAATCCTCCAGCTCCTTGGCCCGGTCGATCAGGTCGCGCATGACCTCAGGCAGTTGTTCGGTGCCGATGCGCTTCAGGACGATTTCCTTGTTTTTATCGAGTACGTAGAGCTGTGGCGTCGAGCGAACGTCGTAGATCTCCTTGTACTTCGACTCGTGGTAGGGATCGATTACGTTGATCCAATCGAGCATGCCACGACGCTCATCGATAAAGCTCGTACACTCGGGGATACCGTTGACAAACTTGGAGCAAATCGCGTAGATTTCCACCCCCTCGGGTTTGAACTTGTTGTAAAACTCGATCATCTTGGGCATGGCCTTTTTGCAGTGGCCACAATCGGGTGCCCAGATAAAGAGAATGGTATAATCCGCCTCAACCTCGTGGAGGGCTTTTTTTCCTTTGGTTTTAAAACGCTGGTGGATGTTTTCGCTGTCCTTGACGGTTAGGGAACCTTCCAGGTCAAAGACCCGGCAATTCAGGTCCGGAGCCGTTTTCCCGATCAACAATGGCTTGAGAGTCTTGGCATTGTCGACGATATTGGTCAGTTGCTCCTCCTCCGTCCAGGGGGCCATCCCGGTGGCGTAGTATTTTTCGACCAGGTGTACGTAGATGGCGTCCATACCAATGATTTTGGATTTGGCGTAGGTATTGAGAAAGTGGATCAAGTAAAATTTAAAGGTTTCTTCACTGGGCTTGACCAGATCCAGTACGTAATCAATCGACCGGATGAGGGAGTCGGGATGCTGGACGGTTAGCTTTTGGATGTAGTAGTCGACTTTACTAAATTGGACGGGGCTCCGGAGGACGCGGGGATCGGCATTGTCGATGTTGTCGAAAAAATGCTGCTTGGTATAGAGGCAGTGTTGGAGATCCGCATCTTTGCCTTCAAACTGGGGAATATCGAGGGACAAATTGGCCCTGATGATGGCCGCGGTGAGGCTCTGGGGGTGGTCAGCGATCAGCTTTTGCTGGAAGTCCAGCACCTCGGCATTGATTTTCTCCAGTTCTTCCTGGTACTGCTTTTGGGCCGCCTCGTCACCGTTCTCATTCGCTTCCCGAATTTTGGCACTAAGGGCATCAGCCTGGGGGCGACGGCTTCCCAGATAGCCGAGATAATTGAGGAACAGCTCGTTGTCTGCCGAACCTTTTACGACCAGGGCCTGATTGAGGTCATCGACCTTGGTTTTGACCGAAAACTGCTGCTCCTGGTCATTGACGATGATTTGGAAATAGTTGTTGTCGGGAGGGAGAATGATTAGGTACAAGCCACCCGCGAGGGGCTCATCGCCTTCGAATACGAAATCGCCATTACTGACTTTTACCGTATCCTGGATGTATTGTTTGTCGCCAAAGTGGTAGCCCAGGTAGGCTTCTTGTTCGGCAAAGCCTTCCACGGATACCGAGATTTTGTAGCCTCCTTCGGCCTGAAGGGAGAGGCTAAAGCAAAGGGTGAGGAGAGCGTAAAAAAAGCGCATCATGTATTTCTTTTTTCTAAATAGTGGTGATGGGTTATCGACGTTTAAGTAAGCACAAAAATACTGGCTTTATTGTTCAAGTAAAGCGTTTTTTTGTCAATTATTGTACGATAGCGGCTCGGTTCACCAAACGGCGCTGGCGATCGCTACTGATCGCCCGAATTGGCTTTTTCCGCCTCTTTTTCTGCCAATTCTGCTTCCAGTTGTTTGAGGCGATTTTCTTTGTCGCGAATTTTCTTTTGCAAATCCTTGAGGGCGGCTTCGGTAGCGGCTTCCTCCGCCGTCAGCTCGGCGCGCGAATCGGCGATCTTACGGGCCGTTTCTTCTTTGACCACCGTAATTTGTTCCGTAGCTTGTTGTTGGGCCTCGTAGATGGCGTCGGAGGATTCCTGCTGGACCGCCGCAATCTCGTCGAGTGATTGGCGGCGGGCGGCTTCCGCATCGGCCAGGTATTTTTCTTTTTTAGCGAGGGTTTCCGACTGAATCGTGGCAATCTCCTCGGCAGATTTGGCGCGCGCAGCGGTAATGGCCTCCTTGGATTCGCGTTCGGCCTGAGCGGTTTGGTCGGCGTACTCCGCCACCTTGGCCTCGGATTCGTTTTTCGCCGTCGCAATGGCCTCCGCAGCCTGTTGTTTGGTAGCGGCAACTTCCTGGGCCGCTTGCTCTTGCACCGTGGCAATTTCGATGGCCGCTTCCTCCCGGACCTTTAGCACGGCGAGCGCACTCTCCTCCGCCGCCCGCGTCGACAGCTCTTTGGAAGTCTTTACTTCCTCCGCCACCTGCTCCTGTACCGTAGCGATCTCCTCCGCCGCCCGCTCCTTGGCGAGGGCCAGGTCACTAGCGATCTGCTGCTTTTCACTCGCCGCTTCCTCTTTGGCTACGCGAACCGCCTCGGCCGCCTCGGCCTTGGTGATGGCGATGTCCTCCGCCGCCTGGCGCTTGGCCTCGGCGATGGAAGTCGCCGACTCCTGTTGCGCAATCGCTTCCTGCTCCTTGGCCGCCGCAATGGCCCGAGCGGCGTTCTCCCGAGCTTGACTGATTTCAGCCGCTGCTTTTTCCTTAGCCACCACGACATCACTGGCACTGGAGGCGGTACTTTCCTTCTCGCGCTGCTTGGCCAGGGCAATTTTTTCGGTCACCTCAGCCTGGATGTCCGCCATCCGCTGCTGGGCAGTTTGCTGGGCCGAAGCCACTTCATCGGCGTAAAGTGATTTGGCCTCCTCCGCCTTGACGTTGGCCGTCTGGACCTTTTGGGCGGCCTCCTCCTGAGCCTTACCGATCTCTTCGACGGCGCGCTCCTTGGCTTCCGCCACCTCTTCGGCCGACTGGTTTTTAATCTTGAGCTCTTTGGTCTTGGCACTCTGGATGGCTGCGGTCAGCTCCTCCTGGATTTTGGCGATTTCCTGCGTCGCACGTGCCTTTGCCGCCGCCACCTCTTCCGCTACGCGTACCTTTTCGGTCTGCGCCTTTTCGCGGGCCTCGGCTACTTTATTGGCTTCCTCGGTTTGAATCTCGGCGATGCTCTGAGCCGCGCGCTTCCGGGCGGCAATCACCTCCTGGGCGGCACTCGCTTTCTCGGCTTCGGCTGCCAATCGCGCCTTTTCAATCTCCTCGGCCGATTGCTGCTTGGAGCTGGCGATGGCATCGCCAGCGGTTTCCTTTTCCAGGGCTACTTGCTGCTTCGTTCTGGAAATTTCTTCGGCCGCCCGCTGCTTGGCTTCCGCCACCTCGATGGCCGAGGCTTCCTTCTCCTTGGCTACCGTCTCTTTTAATTCGGCCAGCTCCGAGGCATTGGCTTCGGAAAGCAGGGCTTTCTCCTCCGCGGCTCTGCGACGGGCTTCGGCGATTTCGAAAGCCAGCTTTTCCTTTTCCAACACCGCGTTTTCGCGGATGCGCGCAATCTCCTGCGCCGTCGTTTCGCGTACTTCCAGAATCTGCTCGGAAGCGGTTTTCTTTGCCTCCACCACGTCGGTGGGCGTTCGGGTTTGCTCCAGCTTGGCCTTATCCCGAGCGTCGGCGATCTGGGCGGCCGTTTCCTCGCGTATTTTCAGCAATTCGGTTTGGGAGTTTTCCCGAGCGGTGGCGATCTCATCGGCGTATTCCAACTTGGCCAGTTCGAGCTTTTCCTTGGCCTCGGCAATCTCCTGGGCGGCCCGTTCCCGTACGGCCGCCACTTCTTCGGCGGACTGCAATTTGGTCTTTTGAATTTCTTCGGCGGCTCTTTGTTTGGTCTCCGTAACGTCGAGGTCGATCTTTTCGATTTCGGTGGAGGCATTGGCGCGGGCATCGACGACACTTTGGGCTACCTCAGCTTTGGCCTTATCGATCTCAACCTGTGAGGCTTGGCGTGCTTGGAGTACCTCCTGGGCAAATTCCGCTTTTTTGGCCTCCGCCTGTTCGAGAGCTCGGGCGACCTCCTCCTGGAGATTGCGCTTGATCTGATCGGCTTTGGCCCGCTCCGCTTCGATTTCCTGACGCAGCCTTTGTTTGGTCTCGTTCAGTTCTTTTTGTAGATCGGCCAGCTCTTCGTCATTGAGCAAGCTGATGTCAACCACTCGCCGCGTACCCGATCCGGTAGCCGAAATGGGAATGGACCCCTTTTCTGGGGCGCCACTCGTGGGGCGGGCCGTAAAATCATTGCCCACCAGCGCGACGTCGTTGACCCTACCGCGGTCGATGGCATTGTTGAAACAGGAAATGACATTTTGGAACTCGACCTGCCGGTTGGGGTTGATCGTAAACTTGCGCATCTCATTGCTCGTATTGTTTTTGATGTACAGGGTAGTAATCACCGTTTCGGACATCCACTCCATCGCCGCGACGTCCATCTGGAGCATGTTCATGTACACCGGTGTCGCTCCCGAGCGATCCAATTCCCCCATTTCCGTAAAACGATAACTGCGACGATTTTGCGAGCGGTCCATAAAGATGATCTCATCGTCTTGGTTGAACTCAACGCCGCCTTTGGAAGAAAACTGAGCGCGAATGCCCTTTTCGTTACAGTGCAACTGCATCCCGTAGCTATAGTTTCCCCGCACCACCAAAATCTGGGACTTGGCCTTGAGTATTTGGGCCCCACCGGATACGATATTATCAACGAGGACGCCGCCGCAATTTTGCGCCCGAAGGGTTGTGATTTGGAGGAGCAGTAATAGGAAAAATGATAGCACGCGGACAGGTCTCATAAGGTTAGATTTTTGTGCAAAATAACCAATTATAACTTATGGATAACGTTGATATGACACAAATAATGCCTAAAACGAGCGATTGAATGGCCCAAATGGCAAATTTTCTTTTGTTCGGATGGGCAATACCTTACCTCTTGGCGGCCAGCAAGTAAAGGATGGCCATTCGGATGGCGACCCCGTTTTCGACCTGCTGTAAAATGATCGACTGGTCGGAGTCCGCCACGTCGCTGGTGATCTCCACGCCCCGGTTGATGGGGCCCGGGTGCATGATGACCACTTCCTTTTTCAGACTATTGAGCAATTGCTTGTTGACCCCGTAAAACTGCGCGTATTCCCGTAGGGAGGGGAAGTACTTGATGTCCTGCCGTTCGAGTTGAATGCGGAGGATGTTGGCTACGTCACACCATTCCAGGGCCCGACGCAGGTTGTACTCCACCCCCACGCCCATCCGATCGATGTACTTGGGAATGAGGGTTGGCGGCCCGCAAACGACGACTTGTGCCCCCAGTTTTTGCAAGCAAAAAATATTGCTCAGGGCCACGCGCGAGTGGAGGATATCCCCCATGATGGCGACTTTTTTACCCGCCAGGTCTCCCAGTTTTTCCCGCATGGAGAAAGCGTCGAGCAGGGCCTGGGTGGGATGCTCGTGGGTCCCATCGCCGGCATTGATAATGTGAGCGTCGATGTGGCGCGACAAAAAGGCCGGTGCGCCCGGAGCGGGATGCCGCATGACGACCATATCGACCTTCATCGAAAGGATATTGTTGACCGTGTCGAGGAGGGTCTCCCACTTTTTGACCGAGGAGGAGGAGGCGGAAAAATTGACCACATCGGCGGACAGTCGCTTTTCGGCCAGCTCGAAGGACAGGCGGGTCCGGGTAGAATATTCGAAGAAAAGGTTGGCGACCGTAACATCGCGCAGCGAAGGAACTTTTTTGATTGGGCGGTTGATGACTTCCTTAAAACTTTCCGCCGTCTCAAAGATGAGTTGGATATCGCTTTCCGTCAGGTATTTGATGCCCAGAACGTGTGGGGTGCTGAGTTGAGAAGTCGTCATGTACTACGCTTGGTCTTTGTCTTTTTTGTTTGCAAAAAGCAGGACCCGATTTTCGCCGTCCCGTTCGGCC
>CALCCH010000541.1 GCA_937899855.1 uncultured Saprospirales bacterium
CTGACAAGCCTGCTGGATGAGCCCGACGATCTCGCGGATCATGTAGTTGTAGTCGAATTCGAAGCCCAGCGAATTGCGGATGGGCATGCCGCCCCCAATATTGATCGAGTCGAGGGTGGGGCAAACCCGGCGCAGCTCGCAGTACGTTTTGACCGCCTTTTTGAGCTCCCCCCAGTAGTAAATCGTATCCTTGATGCCCGTATCCACAAAAAAGTGCAGCATCTTGAGTTCAAAGCGCTCGTGCTCGGCCAGGCGATTCTGGTAAAAGTGCATCACCTCCGAACTGCGAATCCCCAGGCGTGAGGTGTACACCGGATAGGTGGGCTCCTCCTCGGTCGCCACCCGGATACCCACCCGCTGGGGCCCCCGCAGCCGCGCCTCAAACTGGTCGAGCTCCCCGGCGTTGTCCAAAATCGGAAGCACCTGGCTAAAACCCGACTCGATGAGCTCGGCGATCTTGTCGACGTACTGCTCGGTTTTGAAGCCGTTGTTGAGAATGATGATGTCCTTGGTGATTTTTCCCCCTTCGTACAGGCGTTGGATGATGTCGATGTCGAAGGCCGAGGAGGTCTCCAGCTGGACGCGGTTTTCCAGGACTTCTTCCAGGATGTAGCTAAAGTGCGAACTTTTGGTACAGTAGCAATAGTGGTATTTTCCCCGATAACCCGTAGCCTTGATGGCCCGGTTAAACATATTTTTGGCCTTCTTGATCTGCGAGCTGATCCGCGGCAGGTAGGTCAGACGGAGGGGGGTGCCGTAGGTATCAATGAGATATTTGAGGGAAATTCCGTGGAAGGTCAGGTAGCCTTCTTCCAGATCAAAGCCATCCTGAGGGAAAACGTAGGTCTGGTCAATCAGGTCGAAATACGTATTTTTCAAGGCAGAACCGCTAGCTGGTGAATTGAATTGGTTTGGCGAGGCAATTTAGCAAAGAATTTGAAAATTTGCGCGGCTTTTCGTTCCCCCACCCAAAAAAAGAAGCCGCCCCGATGGTAGTCGGAACGGCTTCTCCGCCGGGGTGATTCGTGGCTTACTGGGCTTTCACTACCCGGAGTACCTCACTGCGGACGCCATCCTGCTCCAACTGTACGAAGTAGATGCCCCGCTCCAGCTGGGCACCCAAGCGCACGTTGCCTTCGGGGCCTTCTAATCGCAGTTGATCGACCTGCTGGCCCACCGCGTTTAGCACCCGCAAGATGCCCGTCGAACCCTGGGCCTCGGGCAAGGTAAATTGTACCTCCGTGGTCTCGCTAAAGGTGCTGGGCCGTGCCTCCAGCGTCCAGCTCGGATCGACGACGGGCGTCGTTACCGAAGTGGCCAGGTCATCCAATACAGAAAAGCCATCAATGGCGGATTCTACCAGGTGGCCTTCCCCCGTATCCAGCGCTTCAAAGATGATGCGGATATCACTACCGTCACCCTGAACAAAATCGCGCAGGTCAAACTCTTCGGGGCCTTCCCAGTCGCCCGTGTTGGCCGCGTAGGATTCGATCGCCGTCTCTTGCCCATTTTCCTGGACGTACACCGTCATAAAATCATCAGGTACACCATTGCCACCGGCATTGTAGAACCAGTAGTGGAAGCGCAAGATGGGCTCGCCCATTCCGCTGATGTCGATGCTGGGGGAGGTCAAGCGAACGATACCGCCGTCGATATCGTCGTCGCCAACCCCGCCGCCACCATTGCCGGTTACGTAGGCCTGATCGCTAAAATCATCGGGCAAATCTACCTCGGGGTTCGACTGGACGTTGCCGTTGGTCGTACCCTGCGGCTCCCCGCGTTCCCACAAGCCGCGAACGGCGGAAGCCGAAGTCTGCCAACCGAGGTCAAGTGCAAAATCGTCGTAATAGCCTTCCTTCAACTCTACATCCAGGGTGCCGCCATCGATGATATTTACTTGCAGCTGCTTCGTTTGGTGGCCCCAAGCGGCGGCCAAAACGGTGTAGTCGCCGGGGATGAAGCCCGTAAAGGTAAAGGCGCCCGATCCATCGGCCTCGGTTTCGACGACGCCGAGTTCGCCATCAATCGAGATAGCAGCAAAGGGAATGGGTTCTCCCGTATCCTCGTCGGTAATCCGACCCGTAGCGCTGGTATTGGCCTTCTCCAGCTCAATGTCCAACATGCGCACCACGCCGTTTTCCAATTCGACGTCCGCCCGGAACGGGAAGTAGCCGGGTAGGATAGCAGTGACCTCGTAGGTGCCAGCATCCGCGATTCCCGTCTGGTAGTCACCACTAAAGTCGGTATCGGCGTCGTTTTCCTGGGGCGAATCAATGAGCACGCTTACGCCATTCAGCGGCATGCCCGTATCCGCATCCGTTACTTTTCCTTCCAACCAGCAGGCCCGCTTATAGTTGGGCGTAAAGACGTAGAGTCCGTTGCCAATGTCACTCGCCAGAATGGTTTCGGAAGGTAGGAAGGGATAAGCTCCCCAAACCCCGTCAAAACCGGTGGTGTTGGGAATCCAGGTATCGAAATTACCCACCTCGATCAGGTTGGTGGGGCGCGAGCCATCCACGATGATACAACCGTCGGTGTAGTAGGAAATGATCAACCAGTCCTTCCAAACGTGAACGTTGTGCGGGATCACTCCTTCGCCAATCGTGGGAATGGGGCGGTACTGGTCCAGCTCGACGATGTCCATGGGGTCGGTCACGTCGTAGGCCGCTACCGGCGCGTCGGGGCGCTCATCGGTGGTAAATACCGTATTGCCATCATCCGACAACCAGGCGTTGTGGGTAAAGTTGGAAGGCGTTACTTGCGTGTTGAGCAAGCGAATATCGTTTTTGTCACTGACGTCGTAAATGGAGAGGAAACCGTCGTTGATGTCCGAGGAGTACATGATGTTTTCCCGGGTGTAAACGTCGTGGCTGTAGATCGCCGGGGCGTTGGTGACGTGGATGGGCGTACCGGGAGTGGTAAAGAGATCGAGGATGATGATGCCCCCGTCATTGAGGTTACAACCCGATAGGTAGCCGTAGCCAAACTCGTCGATGTAGATGTTGTGACAACTGCGGAGGTTGCCTTCGCCGTTGATATTGGGCGTCCACTCGTAGTAATCGTCGTCGGTGATGGGGGTGGGCAGTCCGCGCAGGTCGATGACCATCAAGCCGCCACTCGCCTCGTTGGTGATGTAAGCAAAGCCCGCGTAGGCCTTGATGTCTCGCCAGATAGTAGCTGCTCCCCGGGCCGTACCCATATCCACGAGATTATCGGGATCGGTGACGTCCTGAATATTGACTCCGGTATTCAGACCTACCAGCGCATACTCGCGGCCCTGACCGTCGTGGTAGCCCCAGATATCACTGAGGGCCTCGGGGTAAGTGACCTCCGAGCGGAGGGTCATGTTGAGCTGGGCGCTCAGTAGGGTAGTGCAAAAAAGTGCACTCAAAAAGATAGACAGTTTCTTCATCATTAATCAGTGTAAAAAGGTAGTTATTAATTATTGATTCAATTGTTTTTAATCAGTTTTAGGGGAGTACTCTTCTTGCCTTCGGCCACTAGTTGGACCGTATACCAACCCGCCGGGTAATCCGCTCCCAGGACGACCGTACCAAGGGTACTGCCGAGGGCCCGCCGCTCGATCTGACGGCCGAGCGCGTCGAAAACCAGGAGTTGGGGTGATGCCAGCGTGGGGGAGAGCTGGTAGTCGATGGTGGTACTGTGCGCAAAGGCACTCGGACGGGCCGTCAACTGCCAATCCGTGGCCCCGCCCTCGAAGAGCTGGGAGCGGTCGCCATCGTAGATGGCAAAACCATCCAAGCCGCCTTCCACAAAACTGGCCCCCTCCACTTCCGATACCGCAAAACTTATACTCATCGTACTGGTGATTTCAATCCAGCGGGCGAGTTCAAACTGCTCCGGCCCCCGCCAATCGGATTCCGAATCGCGGTATACCTCCAATTCTACCACCTCGCTGCCATTGTCGACCGTTACGGTCATAAAATCGGTAGCCGGGCCGGTGGATGGTGCATTAAAAAACCAAAAGTAGTACTCCAAAATGGGGTCGTCCATTTCGCTCAGGTCCATGACGGGGCTGCGGAGGGTGGTCGTACCGTTGTCCACATCGTGGTCGCCCGGGGGGCCTTCCAGATTGCCGGTGACGTAGCACTGCTGTCCCCAGTCGTTGGTCAGGTCAAATTCGGGATTGGCCAGCATGCTGCCAAAACCCGTCCCCACGGGCTCGCCCCGTTCCCAATTGCCCTTGCCGGCCTGGACGGTATTTTCCCAGCCGTAGTCGAATACAAAATCATCGAAAAAGCCCCGTTCCAAGGCAAAATCCAGATCGCGACTGCTGCTGATGGCCAAGCGCTGGCCACCGTAGTCGTAGCCCCAAGCGCCGACCACCAATTCAAAGTCGCCGGACAAAAAGCCGCCCAGGGCGTAGCGGCCATCCGCATCGGCTTGGCTGTTTAATTCCGTACCCGTGTTCAAATCCAACAGGCTGACCTGGGCAAAGGGCAGGGCCTCATTGGTCTGCGCATCCGTCACCCGGCCCGTGAGGGCCAGCTCGGGTTCCAACTCTACCGTCAGTTCGCGCAGCACACCGTTTTCGAAGGTAACCGGGATGGTCGCCGTTCGAAAGCCCTCTTTTTCAAAAACCACGTCAAAGGTGCCCGCTTGGGCCAAGCCAGTTTGAAACCTACCGCTAAAGTCGCTGTCGGCGGCATTCAACTCGTCCGATTCGATGCTCACCCGCACGCCGGCGAGGGCACTGCCGTTGAGCTTGTTGACCACCAAGCCTTCCAACCAACAGGCCCGGACGTAATTGGGCGTAAGTACGTACAGTCCGTTGCCGATGTCGGAAGCCAGGATGGTGCGCGAGGGTAGAAAGGGGTAAACCCCCCAAACGCCGTCAAAGCCGGTGGTGTTGGGAATAAAGGTATCGAAATTGCCCACCTCGATGAGGTTGTCGGGGCGTTTGGCATCCGCGATGATGCAACCGTCGGTGTAGTAGGAAATGATCAACCAGTCTTCCCAAACGTGAACGTTGTGGGGAATAACGCCTTCGCCCAAGGTCATGAGGGGGCGAAAACGGTCGATCTCCCGAATGTCGGAAGGATCGGAGATATCGTAAGCTGCAATGGGCGCACCGCCTCTTTCGTCGGTGGTGAAGATGGTTTGTCCATCGTCCGACAACCAGGCGTTGTGCGTAAAGTTGGCCGGGGTGATTTGGGTATTGATTAAAACTGGATTGATCTTGTTGCTGACGTCGTAGAGGGCGAGCCGCCCGTCGTTGATCTCCGAGGAGTACATGATATTGTCGCGGGTGTAGACGTCGTGACTGTAGGTACTGGGGCCGAAGCTCACGAGCTCGGGCGTACCGGGGCTACTGAAGAAGTCGATGATCAGCATGCCACCACCGTTGGCGTTGCAGCCGGCGAGGTAGCCGTAGCCGTCTTCGTCGATAAAAATATTGTGACAGGAGCGCAGGACATTGCCACCCCCCAGTTCGGGCGTCCAGTCGTAGTAGTCGTCGGGGGTGAGGGGAGAGGGCAGTCCACGCAGGTCGATGACTTGTACGCCACCGCCGGTCTCGTTGGTTACGTAGGCAAAGCCATCCCAGGTTTTGATGTCCCGCCAGGTGGAGGGGGCCCCTTGGGTACGGCCCAGGTTGACGGGATTATCGGGGTCGGTCACGTCGATGATGCTGACCCCCGAATTGAGTCCGACCAGGGCGTACTCGCGGCCGTCGGCGGCGTAGCCCCAGATGTCACTCAGGGTTTCGTTGTAATTGACCTGGGACCGCAGACTCATGTTGAGTTGGGCGTGGAGGCTCGACCACCCTTGGAAAAATAGGGCAAATAGGAGGAAGTTCAATGATTTTTTCGTCATGGCTATCACCTTTCGTACCTGAAAGCATTTCGACGGTGAAATGCCTTTGACTTTTCTCACCCTCGCTTAATTCTCGTAGCCAAAAGTAGCAGATTTGCCGCTTTTTCCCCCACAATCCAAGTAATAAGCCTGTCAAATGGGTGACAGACGGTGGCTTAGCGATCCACCACCGCGACCGTCAGCCGACTCACGCAGACCTTTTTGTCGGCTGCGTTGCGAATGGTGATCTGCCAGACGTGCAGGCGCCGTCCCACCTTGATCGGTTCTACCTTGCCGTACACCCATTCCCCCTCGCGAGCCGGCCGCAAGTGGATGGCATTGATTTCCACCCCAACGGCCCCCTGTCGCTCCACATCCTCCAGACAGATCATACTGGCGATGCTGCCCAGCGTTTCGGCAAGCACCACCGAGGCACCCCCGTGCAGAATGCGGTAAGGCTGTACGGTACGGTGATCTACCGGCATCCGCGCCGTGAGGTAGTCGTCCCCTACCTCGAGAATTTCGATGCCCAGGTGTTCGTGTAAGGCATTGGCCCCCGTAGCGTTCAAGGCTTCCACGGTGAAATTTTGTTTCCAGATCATATTGCGTTAATTTTGAGACGATGCAAATATACCACAACCCCCGCTGCCGGAAAAGTCGCGAAACCCTCGCCCTCCTCCAAGAAAAAGGCCACCAGCCCGAAATCATTCGCTACCTGGAAACCGTTCCCACCGAAAAGGAACTGCGGACCGTACTCCACAAGTTGGGGATTCCCGCCGCCGATCTCGTCCGCCAGGGAGAAGCCCTCTACAAAGAAAAATTCCGAGGCCGCGAACTCACCGAAGCCGAGTGGATTACCGCCCTCGTCGAACATCCCCGTCTCATCGAACGACCCATCGTCATCCGGGGGGATCGCGCCGTCATCGGTCGCCCACCCGAGCGCGTCCTCGACCTGCTCTGATTCTCCCCAGAGATTCCTAATATGACATAAAATAAAATGTTCCAATTGGCGGAAGTCGCTACAAATCGCCTCTTGGACCAGACTACCTTTAACCCCGGGTAATAAATAGTCTAGCTAGTTCACGTGGGGGCTGATCCCGGAGGTGCTGTACCGTCCCGGAAGTAGCGCGTGCTGGCCTCCCAGTCGGAAGGCAAGTCGAACACGAGCCGTCGATCGGGAAAGCGGCAGTGCAATTCGTGGATCAGCAGGTATTGCAGGGGAGCGTCGGGGGCCCTTTCACTGGGCCGACCGGCACGAACGAGCAGATCCTGTCTTTGGGCCACGGTGGTTAAGTGGGGAACTGCTGATGGAGTACCCCGCCAGCTTAACTGGCTGTGGCCCACTTTTGCTCCCCGTTCCCAGTACAGCTGCTGGCCGTAGTGCATTGCGTAGCTCAGGTAGGTGGGTAGCCAGGGCAGGAGGGCCTCGGTAAAGTGTTTGCCGTAGCCCAGGCGGCGGTTCCAGGTGAGTTGGCGTTTGGCAAAGCGCCGGGTATTGCGCTGGATCAGGGCGACGGCGGTGGGCAGGTCGTATTCCCCGTCAAAATGAGCAAACAACTCGCGGTAGCCTACCGTCTGGAGGGCATGGTGGTGGCGGTAGGGATACAAACGGCGCGCTTCGTCGACCAAACCGGCGGCCATCATTTGTTCCACCCGCTGGTTGATCCGACGGTACAGGACCTCGCGCGGCCAGTGCGGAAAGAGGTAGATGGCTTGAAAAAAGGATGGCCGCTTGCTGCGCTGTCGGTAGTGAGAAAAAGGCTTCCCCGTAGATCGGTACACTTCCAGGGCCCGAATGAGGCGTTGGGGATTGTGGCGATCAACGGTGGCGAAGTACTCGGGATCCGCGGTGGCCAGCTCGTCTTGTAGGGCGCTGAGGCCTTCGGTTTGCCAGAGCTGCTGAAGCACTTCGCGGTGCTGGGGGTCAACGGCTGGAAAGTCGTCGAAGCCCTCGCAGACGGCCTGGAGGTAGAGCCCCGAGCCTCCTACCAGCACCACGATGTCGTGTCGGGTAAAGCAGTCCCGCAATTGGGCCAGGGCCTCACGTTCGTAATCGCCGACGGAGTAGGGGGCTTCGATGGAGTGGGAGTCGATGAAGTAGTGCGGGGCGGCGGCGCGTTCGGTGGGGCTGGGTTTGGCCGTGCCGATGCTCATCTCGCGAAAGAACTGCCGACTGTCCGCCGAGAGGATGACGGTGCGGTAGCGCTGGGCCAATTGGATGGCCAGGGCGGTCTTTCCGCTGGCGGTCGGGCCGCCAACGACCAACAAGTATTTTTGTGGCAACATGGGCAATATCGAGGGCAATGGCGCGCCCTTTTCTCCGGCAATGTAGCAAACTATTGGCTAAAATTCCGGTGATTTTCCCCCACAATTCCTTTGCAATGCTCCGGGAGGGAGATATATTTGTCCATGACAAGGCTTCTGAATGTTACTCAACCGTAATGCTGTACCCGATCGTAAGACCCCTGGCTAGACAGGCTCTGAGACTCAATTTTCGGAGGATGTATTTCAGTAATTTCGACCGGATTCCGAAAGAGGGGCCGGTCATCCTGGCCGTCAATCATCCCACCGCTTTCATTGAGCCCTGCGTACTGGCCTGTTTTCAAGCCCGTACGCTGCACTACTTGGTCCGGGGTGATTTTTTTGCCAAACCCGTTTACCGCTTTTTGCTCGAAAATACCAATATGATTCCCATCTACCGCCGCAAGGACGGTGGATTGACCAAGGTCAAGGACAACTACGCAACCTTCGAACGTTGCTACGATGCCCTCCACGCCGACCGGGCCCTGATGATTCTGGCGGAAGGCCGTTGCATCCACGAAAAGCGCCTCCGGCCGCTCCAGAAGGGAGTGGCCCGGATTGCCTTTGGGACCTACCAAAAGTACGGAATGGAAGACCTCCAGATCATTCCCATCGGCGTCAACTACACCGACTCGAACGCTTTTCGCAGCGAATTGATGATCGAGGTGGGGGAGGCCATTCAGATGCGGGATTACCTGGCGACCTACCGCGACAATGGCCAACGGGCCATTCGCGAGCTGACCGATGAGCTGGCCCGTCGCTTGGCCCAGCACCTCATCATCATCGACCGACCGGAAGACGAGGTGCTCACCGAACATTTGTTTGAGCTTCACCGCCACAACCAGGCCTACCAAATTTGGCCCATTGCGTCGAGCTTGCCCCAGCGTTTTAGGAGCGAAAAGCAATTGGCCGACTGGGTCAATGCCATGGAAGTAGAGCAGAAGCGAGACCTGAAGCGACGGGTGGGGGCTTATTTTTCGGCCCTGGAAAACCAGGGGCTGAGTGATTTTGGGCTGGTCCAGCCCCAGCACTATTCGCCCCAGAATACGGTGGTCCTCATCATCGGGCTGTTGCCCTTTGGTTTGGGACTGATCGGCAACGCGGCGCCGGTGGCGCTGGCGCGCTGGGTGGGGCAGCGTTTGGTACGAACCGTCGAGTTTCGCCACTCCGTAAAATTGGCCAGTGCCCTGGGTTTTTACCTGGTTTATATGGTGTTCCTATTGGCTCTGGCCGTTGGCTCACAAAACCGGAATCTGCTTCTGGGCATCGTTTTGCTGCCATTCTGGGGGTATTTCGCTATCTTGTATCAAGAGTTGTGGGAACGCTGGCGGATGGGCCGCCGGGTACGACAAAGCCCCGATCAAACCATCGCGGGCCTGCGGGCCCAACGCCAACGGCTGGTGGAATCGTGGCGCTGAGACCATTGAGCGCATTTGGAGAATGAATAATTAAATCAAAATGTTTGTCTACTATTTTCTGAAGTATCTGGTCAAGTTTGCCTTCCAGGTCTTCTTTCGCAAAGTTTACTTTACCGGCACCCAAAACATTCCGCGGCGCCACTCGATTGTCTTTGCCGTCAATCACCCCACGGCCTTTCTCGACCCCATTGCGCTGGCCGGTATCCTGCCCCACATCCTACACTTTATGTTGCGGGGTGATATCTTCACCACCCGCCTGGTCCGCTGGTTTCTGGCCGAAATCAAAACCATTCCCATCTTTCGCTTCCGCGACGGCTTTAGCAGTCTGAAAAATAACCACTCAACCTTTGAAATCGTCTACGATAAGCTGCACCAAAAGGACAATATCCTCATCCTGGCCGAGGGCATCGCCAAACACGAAAAGAAAATGCGCCCCATCCAAAAAGGAACCGCCCGGATGGTGTTTGGGACCTACGAAAAGCACGGTAAGGAAGATACCATCATCATCCCCGTGGGGGTCAACTACACCGATTCAGACGCTTTTCGCAGTTTTATGATGGTCGATTTTGGGCGTCCCATCGCCATGAGTGACTACCTGGACTACCACGCGGAAAACCCCCGTAAGGCCATCAAAAAACTGACCGAGGCCATCTCCGAGGGGATGCTCGAACGCATCGTACACATCGAGGACGATGCGGATGCCGAATTTACCAACGTCCTCCTCGACATCCAACGCCACAATTTTCGCTTTCCCGTGCTCCCCGTCCTGGACTATCGGGACCGCCGGCTTTTGGAAGCCGAGCTGGCCCTCACCCAGCGGGTCAATGCCCTGGATGCCGAAGCCAAAAGCTCCCTCCAGCAACGATCCCTGGCCTACCGCGATGCGCTGCGGGAGCGGGGGCTCGACGACCTGGGGCTGGCCCAGCCTCAGCGCCACAGCTGGCGCAATGGCCTGATTTTGCTCCTCGGAGCCCTCCCCTTCGCACTCGGTTACCTGCTAAATATCCTCCCCCTGCGCCTGGCGCGCTACCTCGCCGATAGCAAGGTCACCAAGATTGAATTCCACTCCTCGGTCCGCTTTGGTGCCGGTGCGGTAGGCTACGTCATCTACTGGTTGCTGGCCCTACTGGTGGCTACGATCGTCGGTGGGTCGACGGGCCTGGCCTGGGTGCTGTGTATGCCCATTTTTGGCTTCTTTGCCCTCCATTACCGCGACTTCTACCTGGCCTATCGCTCGGCGGGCAAGCTATCGCGGATCGGTGCCCAGGAGCTGGCCCAACTCCAAAAGGAACGCGGTCAATTGCTCCAATTGGTGACGCAAAGCACCGCCGCCGTAAAGGTGGGATAGGGGGCTTCGATACGCCGCAAATCTGACTTTATCGAAAAAGTAGCCCTTTTCAACGGGAGATTCATTAAATTCGGCCACCGGCCGAGTTTTGGGGGCAATGCCGTTTCCCCACCGGCCCAGCCCTAATATTTCCTTTCGATCACTAAAACTTTTTTTGATGAAGAAATTCTTACCAGCCCTTTATCTGTGCTTGTTTGGCTACCTGGTCTGTATGGCGCAAGAGGTGCCGACCTTTAGTCCCGATGACATCAACATTCCCTACCAAAAGTACCAACTCGATAATGGCCTGACCCTCATCGTCCACGAGGACCACAAGGCCCCCATCGTGGCCGTCAACGTCTGGTATCACGTGGGCTCCAAAAATGAAAAGCCCGGAAAAAGTGGTTTTGCCCACCTTTTTGAACACCTTATGTTTAACGGAAGCGAACACTACGACGACGACTACTTCCAGGCCCTCGAACGCATCGGAGCCACCGACCTCAACGGTACGACCAATAACGATCGGACCAATTACTTTCAAAACGTTCCCCTCGCCGCCCTCGATCAAGTCCTCTGGCTCGAATCGGACCGCATGGGTCACCTACTCGGGGCCATCGATCAGGACAAGCTGGACGAGCAGCGGGGCGTGGTCCAGAATGAAAAACGCCAGGGGGAGAACCAACCCTACGGCCTTCAGTACGACCTACTCACCAAGGCGCTCTTTCCCCAGGGGCATCCCTACTCCTGGACCGTGATCGGTGAAATGGAAGACCTCAATGCCGCCTCGCTCGACGACGTTCACGAGTGGTTCAAATCCTACTACGGAGCGGCCAACGCCGTGCTGTCGATCGCCGGAGATGTGGATAGCGAAGAGATTTATCAAAAGGTACAAAAGTACTTCGGTAGCATCGGGTCGGGGCCCACCCTGACCCGCCCCGAGGTCAATATCCCCCGGCGTACGGGCGAAACGCGACAGGTCTACCAGGATCGCGTGCCCGAGTCGCGGATTGTACTGGCTTGGAATACGCCCGAGTGGGGGACCAAAGAGGCCACCTACCTCGACATCGCTTCCGACGTTTTGGCTTCGGGTAAAAACTCGCGACTGTACAAAAAATTGGTCTACGAAGACCAGACCTGTAGCCGGGTGACCTCCTTTCAGTGGTCCAAGGAGCTAGCGGGTAATTTCATAATTCAGGCCAACGTCAAGCCCGGTAATTCCGTAGCCGAGGTCGAACGGGCCATCAAAGAAGTGTTGGCCGATTTTATCAAAAACGGCCCGACCACTCAGGAGCTGAAGCGCATCAAGGCCAGTCAATTTGCCGGCTTTATCAAGGGCATCGACCGCATCGGTGGCTTTGGGGGCAAATCGGACATTTTGGCCAGCAATGCCGTTTACGGTGACGATCCCGAATACTACAAAGCTACCCTCAACTATCTCGCGGATGCGACGGTGAGTGACGTCCGCCAAACGATTCGCGAATGGCTGAGCGATGGCCAACACGTCCTGATTTGCGAGCCCTTCCCCGAGTACACCAGCACCGTGGAAGACGCCGACCGTTCCAAACTGCCCGAACTGGGACCCGCCGTGGCCGCCAAGTTTCCCAATTTGGAGGAGGCCCAGCTTAAAAATGGCATGAAGGTGGTCCTGGCCAAGCGCGAAGGCGTACCCACCGTAGTGATGAACATGGTCTTCGATGCGGGCTACGCTACCGACCCCGCCACCAAGGCCGGTCGGGCTTCCGTGGCGATGAACATGATGGATGAGGGGACCCAAAGCATGGACGCCCTCCAAATCAACGAGCAGCTCAGTATGCTCGGGGCCTCGCTCAATGCCGGGTCGGATCTGGACGCTTCCTACGTCAACATGACTACCCTCAAGCCCAGCCTCGACGCCAGCCTCCAGCTCTACGCCGACGTCCTGCTCAACCCCGCTTTTCCCGCCAAGGAATTCGAACGCCTCAAAAAAGACCAACTCAGCCGAATCAAGCGCGAAAAGGCGACGCCCGTACAGATGGCCCTGCGGGTCTTTCCCCAGTACCTCTACGGCGACGAACACGCTTACAGCCTGCCGCTGACGGGCTCGGGCTACGAAAAAACCATCGAGGGCATGAGCCTACAGGATATCCGTGATTTTTATGGCGATTGGCTCCAACCCAACAACGCCACTTTGGTGGTGGTCGGCGATCTGGAGATGGCAGACCTCCTGGCCCGTTTGGAAAACCGTTTTGGGCAGTGGAAAAAGGGCAAAACGCCTACCAAAACCATCGCCAAGGTCAGCGAGACCCAGGGCAAGAAGCTCTACCTCATGGACCGGGCCGAATCGCAGCAGTCGGTGATCATCGCGGGCTACCTGACCGATCCTTACGGTGCGCTTCCCAAGGCGGCGGAGGAAACGATGATCAATGCCTTCGGCGGACAGTTTACCTCCCGGCTGAATATGAACCTGCGGGAGGACAAGCATTGGTCCTACGGGGCCCGGTGTTTTGTGTGGGATGCCAAGGGGCAACGTCCCTTTATGGCCTACGCGCCGGTCCAGACGGACAAGACCAAGGAGTCGATCGTGGAAATGATGAAGGAGTTCAATATGATCATCAAGGACAAGCCAGTGACCGAGGAGGAATTGGTGAAGAATACCCAAAACAGCATCATGGAGCTGCCCGGTCGTTGGGAGACCAACCGTTCGGTGGCGAGCTCGGTGGTGGAGATTGAGAAGTACGACCTGGCCTCGGATTACTACCAAAAGTACGATCAGATGATGCGTAATTTGGAGTTGACCGATGTGCAGGGGGTGGCCAATCAAATGATCAAGCCCGATCAACTCAACTGGTTTGTGGTGGGGGACAAGGCTAAGATTTTGGAGGGATTACAGGAATTGGATTTCGAAGAGATCATCCTGGTGGATGGCGATGGGAATCCTTTGGAGACTTTGAAGAAGGGGGGCGCAAATCCTTAATCGGACTGGCTACCAATGCTAAGGCCCCCGATGCGAAGCATCGGGGGCCTTATTGTTTAGGTTTTCCTAACAAAAACCTAAATCATCGTCGTTGCTGTACAAATGGTAGGGGCTCTTGGATGACATTTTCTGACCAGTTGCCAAATTGGTTGAATCTTCCTTTCGGGTCTGCCACCGTTCGATTACTTTCATTAAAAACTTCATGGGTAATTGGGTTTTGTCTTTTGTTCCTTTTAAATACGTACGAAACCCTCAAATAGTTGGCTCCGTCTCCAAAAAAAAAGGATTTTACCTTCTCTTTTGTCTCTTAGATAGGATTTTATTCGAAATAGTTGCTCGACCTCGGAATTTTTTTTGCCTGGGGGTAGGGCGAATCCGGTCGGTGAGGATTGGAAAATGACAAAACACCAAAAGACGGGGCGGATCTACATCCAGTCCATCGCCTTGACGAAGTAGGTCAGTACAAAAGGCAGTACCAACCAGAACCATTCGGCGCTGACAATCAGCAGGTAAATCATGGCAACGAGCGATACAGAAAAGATGATCCAGTCTACGGTGTGAGATTTCTTAGCGTCCATACGTTAATCGAAATTATTTTACACAAAATTAGCCCTTTCTGAGAAAAAAGAAAGGGTTGATCCACCATTTTTTTAGCGTCTTACATCTCCTTTTCATAAACCCGGTTTAACGATCCCTTTATTCCCTGATCCGCCTCCCCCCGGAGGCCCAACCCGCTATTGCCCATGCGCCATTTTTTACGCTCCCTACTCCCCCTGCTGTTCAGCTTCGCCGCTACCACCGTCGTCGCTCAATCCCACTCCCTCTGTCCTTACCTCCAATTCGGGACCGGCCAGCTCCTCCCCATCTTGCGAAGCGATACCAAAGTGGAGATCGATGGCATCATCGCCCGGGTCGAGGTGACCCAAACCTACTTCAACGCGGGCCAAACGCCCCTCGAAGCGGAATACGTCTTCCCCGGCTCTACCCAAGCCGCCGTCGACGGGCTCCAACTGCGGATCGGCCAGCGCCGCGTCCAAGCCCAAATCCAAGAACGCCAAAGTGCTCAACAAGCTTACCAGCGGGCTCGCCAGCAAGGTCAACGCGCCGCCCTGCTCGAACAAGACCGCCCCAATATTTTCCGTATGCACGTCGCCAATATCCTGCCCCAGGATACGGTTCGCACCGTGCTGACCTACACCGAACTCCTGATCCCCGAAGAGGGGCAGTACGAATGGGTATACCCCACGACGGTGGGCCCGCGTTATACGGGAGAGGAGCAAACCGCCGCGCTGTCCCTACCCGTTCGTGGTACCCCCTCCTGGGGAATGCCCTACCGAGCCCCGGGCCAGAACACTGGCCTGCAAATGAGCCTGGACATCACCCTGCGCAGCCCCAGCTCGCTCCAATCCGTCGAGAGCCCCAGCCACCGGCTCCAAACCGAATGGTCCGGGGAGCGCGAAAGCCGGATTCGCCTCCACCCCAGCGATCATCCCGCCAACAACCGGGACTTTGTCCTGCGCTACCGTTTGCGGGGAACCGGTATCGAAAGCGGATTGATGCTGTACGAGGGCGAGGGCGAGGACGAGCGGTATTTTGCCCTCCTGGTCCAACCCCCCGAACGCGTCCCCGCGGAGCAAATTGTGCCCCGCGAATACCTCTTCCTACTCGACGTATCCGGTTCGATGCACGGCCAACCCCTCCAACTGGCCCAGCGCGTGATCAGCGCCCTCCTCCGCGATCTTCGCCCCCAGGACCGTTTCAACATTCTGGCCTTCTCCGGGGGCTCCGCCTGGCTCTCGCCCCAATCGCTGCCGGTCAACGCTGCCAATGTCGACCGGGCCCTCCGGGGCATCCAGCAGTTGTCCGGTGGTGGTGGGACTCACTTGCTGGCCGCCCTCCAAAGCGCCCTGGCCCAGCCCCAAGCTCCGGAGTACGCCCGCTCCTTCGTCATCCTTACCGATGGCTACGTCAGCGTGGAAGCTGAGGCCTTTGACTACCTGCGTGGGCATTTGGGAGCGGCCAACTTTTTTACTTTTGGAATTGGGAAGTCCGTCAATCGCTATTTGCTGGAAGGCTTGGCTCGGGCGGGAGCGGGCGCCCCCTTTATCGTACTCGATGAAGCGGAAGAAGCCGCCACGGTGGAGCGTTTTCGCCGCTACGTCGAAGCTCCACTGCTGACCCAGGTCCAGTGCTCGCTTCCCGGCTGGACGGCGAATGATTTTCAACCCAGTCGAACCCTACCGGATTTGCTGGGGGAGCGGCCAATCTTGTTGTTGGGAAAATACTACGGAGCGCCCGGCGAAGCAATCGTCATTCGGGGACGTCAGGGGGGAAAGGAATTTTGCCAAACCATCGCTTCGAGCGAAGCCGTTCGGGGCAGCGAAGCCATCGCACGGCTGTGGGCCCGCCAGCGGATTCAAAACCTGCAGGACGATCTGTCGGTGGGTACCCCCGACCGGGAAAC
>CALCCH010000542.1 GCA_937899855.1 uncultured Saprospirales bacterium
CATTGCCAAGCACGGAGCACACCTTTTACTGGCAACCATGGGCCATGGCTTGGTCATCAAATCGGGGGAGCGCATCTGGCAACTGACGGAGCGGGAGGGTTTGTTGAGCGACTTTTGCAACGACGTCCTGGTCGATGAGGATGGCGATTTGTGGGTCAGCTCGAATCAGGGGCTCAGTTGGATTCACGCCCGGGATGGGCTTTGCGAAACCCCCAAAATCAACCATTATACCTACGCCAACGGGTTGCTCGCCAGCAAGGTCAACGGCGTGGCGGTGACGGATAGCTTGGTGTGGGTGAGCAATGACAATGGCCTGCCGGTATTCCATAAATACCGGCTCCGTAGCCCACCCCGGCCCCGGGTATACATCCAGCAGTTTCGCATCAACGGGCGCGATACCCTGGTGGCGGATGGTTACCACCTGGGATACCAGCAAAACAACATCGAACTGGGGTTCGTCGGCCTGTCGTTCCAGTCGGGCGACCAGCGGGCCTACCGCTACCGCCTCCGGGGTTTGGATACGACTTGGCAATCCACCACGCAAACCAGTTTGGTGTACCCCAAACTCCCCCCGGGCGATTACGTCTTTGAGGTGCTGGCCAAAAATAGCCAGGGACAGTGGAGTCGCGAAGCGGCCCGTCTGCGTTTTAGCATCAAGCGGGCCTTTTGGCAGTCTTCGCTTTTTCTGTTGGGCTGTGCTTTTCTCCTCTTTACCGGTCTGCTGGGCATCGTCTACCTGCGGCTGCGCACCCTGCGGACCAAGACCCTCCTCATCCAGCAATCGATCGAGTCGGAGCAAAAGGCCCTGCGTACTCAGCTCAATCCGCACTTTATTTTTAACGTACTGGCTTCCGTTCAAGATTTGATCGAACGGGGTGCCCCCCAATTGGCGAGTCAGCACCTGGGTAGTGTGGCCCGGATCATTCGCAAGGTATTGACCAATTCGCGGAGCAGCTTGGTGTCGATCCGGGATGAACTGGACAATTTGGAGACCTACCTGCGTTTGGAAAAGCTGCGTTTGGGCGATAAACTCCACTGGCAAATCGACGTGGCCGCCGACATCAATACCGACCTGCGCAGCATTCCCCCGATGATGATCCAGCCGTTTGTCGAAAACGCCATCTGGCACGGTTTGCTGCACAAGGAGGAGGGACAGGGGCGGCTGAACATCCAGTTGGACAGGGTGGGGCAATGGCTTTGTTGCTGGATTCGGGACAATGGCATCGGCCGGGAAGAGGCGGCACGATTGCGGGGAAAATTTAGCCACCCGGCCCTCGGGCTTACCATCATCCAGGAACGCATCGACTTACTCAATCGGTATCGAAAAACCAAATACCGCGTGGAGGTAGAGGACCTCAAGAACGAATCCAACGAGGCCTTGGGCACCTGTTTCCGCATTTTCTTTCCCCTCAAAAATGAAAAGTATGATTCGCGCACTGATTATTGAAGACGAAAAACGAAGCGCCAATATTCTGAATAAGTTGATTCAGGAAGTCGCCCCGGAGGTGAGGGTACTGGGCAGCGAACCCAGCAGCAAAAGGGGCCTGCGCGCGATTGAGGAACAAGGGCCCCAACTGCTTTTTTTAGACGTCCAATTTCCCATCGGGACGGGCTTCGACCTCCTCGATCAGGTGGCGGAGATTGACTTCGACGTCATTTTTACCACCGCCTACGACCACTACGCCATCCAAGCCATCAAGTTCTCGGCCTTGGACTATTTACTCAAACCCATCGACCGGGTGGAGCTGCGCCAGGCCATTGCCCGCATCCGCTCGACGCAGACCCCTAGCTTTTACCAAAAACAAAAGGTGGACCTCCTCCTGGCACAGCTCCTACGCGGGGCGGAACCCACGGCTAAGGGCCCCAAAATCGCGCTGCCTACCCTACGGGGCTACCACTTTATCGAAGCCGAGGAAGTGCTTTACTGTGAGGCGGAAGGGACCTACTGCCGCATTTTCCGACGCCAGCAAACGCCCATTTTGATATCGCGCAATCTAAAGTACCTGGAGGGCCTACTGACGGAACAGGCTTTTTTTAGGGTACACCGCTCCTACCTCGTCAACACCCAACACATCGTACAATACATCCGCGGCCCCGGCGGCGAGCTGCACCTCGACGATGGGACGGTCATTCCGGTGTCGCAGGGGCGGAAGGAGGTGTTTTTGAATTATTGGTTGGGGTGACTTCCCACTATTCCTTCACCACCCGCTTTACCAGCACTTCCCCCGCCGGTGTACGCCAACGAAGCAGGTACACGCCCGCCGGCAAATGCCCCATGCGGACGGGGAAACCCGCCTGGCTTTCCAATAAGGTCCCGTCGATGCGGTACAGCTGTACCGACGGCGGATCGATGGGCACGGCGGACTGGAGGTACAAGTGGTCACGCGTGGGATTGGGGAAAATACGGACGTCCGTAGACTGGTCCGTTTTAGAGGTCGCAGTGATGGGATTTTCCCGCAAGATTTCCACAAAGATTTGGGGGCCAATTTGCCAAATTAAATCGGTGATCCCGTCCTGATTCAGATCGATTACCCCCGCCAGGGAGCGGTCGTTGAACCAGATGGTGGTGTCCTGGCTCCAATCGTGCCCGTAGATGATGTGGGCCCGTTCGTTATTGTCCACCTCATCGTTGTAAAACAAATCCTGAAAACCGTCTCCATCGTAGTCCAATTGGAAGGAGTTGAGGCGGTGAAAGCTATTGG
Source organism: uncultured Saprospirales bacterium (assembly GCA_937899855.1). Lineage (GTDB taxonomy): Bacteria > Bacteroidota > Bacteroidia > Chitinophagales > Saprospiraceae > CALLVY01. Next base: position 2,703 of record CALCCH010000542.1, read on the forward strand.
GAATGGCGTGGTCCCAGAATACGTCGTGGCCCGTACCGAGGGAATCGAGGTAGACGAAGCTTACCCGAGGCTCGGGAGGCGCGGTAAACAGCAGCAACTGATTGGTACCGACTTGGCTACTTTGGGCCACGGAGCCCAGGAGCGTTTGGGTACGCTCGTAGGTGCCGGCCCGATTCATAAAGATGTGGACACTGTCCCGCGAGGTCAAGGCCAAGTCCGGTAAATCATCTCCGTTGGGATCGATAAACTGCCAGTTGAAGACGTAGTCGTTGAACACTTCCGTTTTCACCAATAGCCGATCGGCCCGACCGGCGAACCAGACAAACTGGATGCCCGCATCAACCGCAAAATCGTCGATGCCATCCCCATTGATATCGGCCGTGATGATGGTCGGCTCTCCAATGTCCTCGACCAGCGTGATGGGATCCTCAAAGGTGCCATCGGGGCGGGCGTATTTGATCTTCAGGCGACTCGAAAGCGAGGACACCGCGTACACCAGATCGATCAAACCATCGTCGTCAAAATCCCCCGAGGCCACCATGGTCGTACTTTCAATTACGGATCTTAGATCAAGGCCGTCGATGTGGGTATGGCCCGCAAAGCCTTCGGTCGGCGTCCATTCCCGGTGCAGGAAGGAATACCCCGTGGAGAGCAGGAGTTCGGGGTTTTGATCCTGATCGGTATCGACCAAACAGGGGACGTATCGGTAACCCGGCCCTGGTATCACCGGAATATCCAGCCGGTGGGTAAGGTCCTCAAGGGTGTAAACGCCATTCTCAAAGTCGACGTGGTAGTAGACGGGCCGACCGCCACCATTCTGCGCAATGAGGTTGCCCCTACCCCAACTGGGGTCCCAAGCGAAAAAGAGGCCATTCTCCTGTTCCATGGAAGTCTCGTAGACGGTGAACGTTTGGTCCCCTTGGTTGTGACAAAAATAACTCTGGTAGTCATCACCGTGGACAAAATAATCAACGGCCCCAAAAAATTCCGGGAAGTCGTAGGTGCTGGTAAGGGCATTACCGGAAAGCAGCTTGGTGCGTATCCGAAAATCGCTGCCCACTTGGGGCGCTATGATGTCATCGATACCATCCCCGTCGAAATCGCCGTACTGGTCGGTAGACATTCTTCCCGCGCTCTGGTGGTCGACGAAGGAAAAATCGCCTTGGTTGAGCAAAATCACGGTAGCCGCCGTATCCAATTCGGCAGATTGGTTGACTTCGAGCATGATATCCGTGAGGCCATCGGCAGTAAAATCGTGGAAGGTCTCCACCCGCAGCCCCGTACTCCAAGTGCTGGGATACACCTCGCCGGTACGCCCGTCGACAAAGTGGAGAATCCCACTCCTGGTCCAGAGGGTATCGACGGTATTGTCGGCATTGAGGTGTACGGGAAACTTCCGTTCACCGGCCTCCACCGGGGGTAAAAACACCACGGGATCATCCGATAGCTGCTCCGCTGCGTTGTAAACAACGAATGGGGGACAACAGGTGCCGGCCTGTTCCCGGAGTAGGAGGCAGTCGTCTAGGCCATTGTCATTGAGGTCCAGCAGGTAAGTCCGGTAAAGAAGAGCTTCCCGGCTGTAGTATTCGGTGGCTTGTACGTCAAAGTAGAGCTCGCCCTGCTCCAGCCTGGCCTTTCCCACGTGGTACATAAACATGGCGGGCATGACAAAATCGGCCAGTCCATCTCCGTTGAGGTTACCGGTGACGGGGAATCCGCGGCCCCGTTCGGCGCTGATGAATCCGGCGCCGTGCGACCACTGTGCGTAATAATGGAGGTCGCCGTCCTGGGCGTGGGTGGCGGTGGGCCAGGTCAGGAGGCAAATCAATGCGGATAGCAGGGCTTGGGAGAAGGAGAGGGTACGTTTCATGTCTTTGTTTTTTGTTGTTTATATCAATGTGCTGTCCTTTTTTGGCGGTGTCGGAGGGACGGAGGGTGCCATCAAAGGGGTTTGCGTAGTTAAAGATCGGAAAAAACGGCGAATTGCGGGCTTGGTTGGGAAGGTTTGTGCGGAAATGGACCGGAGTAAGTCAATTCCGACCCCACTAATGGGAAAAGGTTAGCATTTCAACCCCACTAATCGCGCTTTTGACGGCCAGTCAACCCAGCCCCACAATCCTTTGCGTTTTGCTTGGTTCGCTCCGGTAAATGTACCTATCTTGGCCACTACCCACGGGGACTAAAAGAAAGGGAATACCCATTTTAAAAATATAAACTCTACAACTATGAATAAGTACCTTTTCCCGGTCCTTCTGGCCCTGCTGGTCCCCTTCCTCTTTACCGCCTGCCAAGGCGACGGCGAAACCGGCCGGGAGGACTACTGCTATTTTGCCGTCCGCTTCGACATCGTCCGCAACGATTGTGCGCCCGGCCAATTCCTCGGCTTTACCCTCCGCTTCATCGACGATGCGGGCACCTGGTATGATTTCGACTACGTCCTTCCCGACATCGAAGGCAATCCCCAAATCGTCGGTCTGCCCTCGGGACAGCCTTACGAAGCCTACGTGCTCAACAATGGCGTGCAAAATGGCTGTGGGGAATCCATCTACTTCGAGGTAACGGTCATCGACCCCGATGCCGAACAGGAGTGTTTCTCCCGCATCGTGGATATCGACGAACGCCCCGAAGCTTGCTGTTCCAACCCCGACCTAGAATTCGCTTTACCCAAATCCTGTGAAAACTGTATTGAGATCGTCACCGAGGAGACTTGCTACCCGGAGCTCTGCGGCGGCAACTTTAGCGGGCAGTACGACGGTGGTGGCTTTTACGTCTACCCCATCGAAGAGCTATACACCTGCCCGGACTGCAAGGTCACCCTCATCGGCACGCCGATCGACATTCCCAATCGCTTTACCATCCGTGGCAACGGCACCATCCTCTACGCGGAGTGGGTGGGCGACGGGACGGCCTACCCCAATGGTCCTTGGCAGGGACAAACCCTGGCCCCGACGGCCAATTTTCAATTTCAGGCCCAGGCCGGCGTACAATACACGCTGGAAGTCGAGACGATCGATCCCCCGGATCGCGTGGATGAGTGGTACGCTACCGTGTCCTGCACCAACTGTGGTTTTTAAGGTAGGGGAAAAGACCGTCCGCAGCCCAACTCGGGTGGTCCGCTCCCCCGCATAATTAGGATAGGCCTTCCGCAGTACAAGCTGCGGAGGGTTTTTTTTGTAGCTAGGACCCCGCCTTGAAGGAGCCGTCGCCAAGGGAAATGGTACTTTGCGTGGGGGTGCTTTTCACAAGTGAAAAATTTTTGCCCAAAGTTTTGACAATTTGGGAGGGATTCCTTTATATTTGCGTCACCCAAGACAGAAGGGTCTCCAAAAGAGAGGCCGGTGGGTCAAAAAAAGTTGATTTTTCAACCATGCGAAAGTAGCTCAGCTGGTAGAGCACGACCTTGCCAAGGTCGGGGTCGCGGGTTCGAATCCCGTCTTTCGCTCCAAGGAGTGGGTTTGAGTTGTAAAGCTTAAACCCATTTGTTTTTGTAGCCCTTACGAGCCGATTGGCCCGGGTGGTGGAATTGGTAGACACGCTGGACTTAAAATCCAGTTCCCATTAGGGAGTACGGGTTCAAGTCCCGTCCCGGGTACCGAAAAAGCCTGTTAATCAATTGATTTCCAGGCTTTTCTACATTTACAGGGCAGTAAAAAAATGAAGCAATCCTCCCCCAGCCCATGCGCGACCTCTACATCATCGGCGGTACCCTCCTCGCCCTCGCCCTACTCGCTTGGTGGACCTTCCGACCCCGCCGCCGCGCGCCCGTGGGAGCATTCCCCCCCGCCTGGCGCGCCCTGCTCCGCAAAAGCGTACGCTACTACCAGCGGCTCGACCCCACCGAACGCCAACGCTTCGA
>CALCCH010000543.1 GCA_937899855.1 uncultured Saprospirales bacterium
AAAATCGCCAGATATAAGAGCCAATCTGATCTCACGGGGTGTTGGTTATCGTCGGTAAATGGAAGCCCAGCATTTTGATGGTGAGGTCAAGATAAGGGATTCCACCAGCTATTGCAAAGGGGACAAAGGATGGGTGGCCCTGCGGGCCACCCATTGCCAGACCATTGTTTTGAGTTTTCTATTGCCTTAGTATCTTTTGGTAAAAGCGCCGCTCTCCCAGCTCGACCTTCAGCAAGAGTAGCCCCCGATGGGAGGTCTGACTGAGGTCGATGAGGCTGCTGCGGAGGGGCGTCTGTCGGTAAATTAATTTTCCATCCATTGTATAGATTTCTACATCCGCCCCCCGGGCATCCACGCCATCCAGTTGGAGGTAAAACTCGGATGAGAAGGGGTTGGGGCTGACTTGGATCGAGGGTGCCGCCAGCCTTTCGGTGGCGGCCGAACGGGGATCGCCTTGTCCCCCACCCAGCTCGGCGCTGCCACAGCTAGCGCACTGACTGTCCGTCCAGGTCTCCTCCCGCAAGAGCGTACCGTCGGGTTGGAGAAAATTGCAGATCGCCTTGACCCGGTAGCTGAAGCAGTCGGGGGTTTGGGGAAAGCGGATCGAGCGACCGTTGGTCGTAAAGGTCCAGGTGCTGCTGGAGCCCTCACAGTCACATTCGGGATCGTTGACCACCACTTCGACCTCGTAGGACTCGCTGTGCAAACCCGGCTCCCAGCTGATTTCGGTCCCTTCCATGTCCTGTTGGCACCAGGCGGTATTGATATCACAGACCTCGCGACAAGGAAAGAGGCCGCAGTTTCGGATGACGATTCGCCGGCAGTATTTCCCACAGGCCGTCTCCACGCAATGCTCCAAGATGAAGCTAAGGCTGGGATTGAGCGAAATACTCGAAAAATTGATCCCATTGCTACACATCACCTGCCCATCTTCGACGCCGTCCGAATCGTAGTCTACGTACAGACAGAAGGTGTGGATGCCACCGTCCGGCGTATGATCGGTATTGGCCTGGGCCGTGATGGAAAGGGGGAGTGATCTCTGGTCGATGTCGTAACTAAAAGTCACGTCGATGTTTTCCTCACAACAGACCACCGTGATCGGATAGTCGACCTCCACGACCCCACAGGAGGGATGCTCGATCGACATGCGGATGCGGTAGGTCTGATCGGCCTGGAGGGCAGGACTGCCCTTGGCCCGCAGCAATTCGCTGAGGTTGTAGCAATTGTTGGCGCTTACGCCGGGCACTTCGCCCGTTTCCGAGTAGACCGTCGTGCTCGTGCCCTCGTAGATGCTAAACTGGGTATTGGTCCAACTAAAGTCAGCGTCCCCCAAACAAACCCAGACGTCCTCGTTGTGGCAAAACTCGGTTTTCTCCACACTCAAATCCTCCACCCCAGCGGTGCTGATGCTGGGATACTGGGGCGCATTGCCCTCGGTCATCACAAAGTCGTCGTAAAAAACGTTGACGCCCCCAACCCCACTGCCCAGGTATTGTGGGATAAAGATCAGGTGGGAGAAGTCCCGATCGGGGGTAAAACTGGCGTTCCGCGTCGACCAGATGGGGTTTTGATCGCTACCGCTGGCGGGATAGTTGTACTCCCCGACCACCACCATGCCACTGCCCACCGTCAGCTGGGGATAGTCGCAGATACCCACGGGGGCCACGTTGGACAAACCATTGGCCAGGGCCACCGAAATCTTTACCGGATGCTCTCCCGAAAAAATCTGGGCCGGGTCAAAGGTACGCTTGGCCATTTTGAAGGAGAGTTGGTAGGGCACACACTCCTTGAAGGGATGTTCCAGGGCCATGCTCTCCCCGATGCGGGGCTGACCCGAGCAGGTAGCCCAAATCCCCGTGTAGGTACGGGCGTAAAAATCACCCTCCGCCGCCGAGAGGCCACCACCAATTTGTGGGACCTCCACATCTTGGATGTTGGGCGTGCCGGACGTCGCAATCCAGTCGGGCACGCAGCCGTCGTAAAAAGCATCGGCCGTGCCGTTGGCCGTCGTACAGGGGTTGTCCTCAAAACCTTGGAAAATGGTTTGTGCAGCAGCTGGAGATAGCCCCCCCACCCCGTAACAAAACAGGGTGAGGAGGAAGAAAAATGGATACTGACATATGTTCATAACACTTAAAGTTTAAGGGTTTTCATGGTTTCCGTACCCCCGTCGTGGACGAGGTGAATGAGGTAGGCGCCGCGGGGGAGTTGGGCATCGGGCAACCATTCGTAGTAGACCTTGCCGTTGATCGGCGCCACGACCACGTCGAGTTGTACCTTGCCCAGGATGTCGACCACCACGATCCGTACGTCCTCATCGAGGACTTGCTGGGCTTCCACCCGGATCACTTGGTCGAAGGGATTGGGATTGGCCGTCATAACGATGCCGGAGCCGGCTAGGTCGGGTGCCGTACCCGCATTCGAATCGAGGCTTCTGCCCCCGCTCGTACCGCCACTGGGGCCGCCACCGGAGCCGTCACTTTCTTTGCCGGGACCATCACTGGAAACCCGACAGTCTTCGGGATAGCAAAAGATACCGGAAGGCGTCCCCCAAACGCCATCGCAAATCGGCGTCACTCGGAAGCTAAAGCAATTGCCCAGGTTGCCAAAGGCATAACTGGTGTTGCTCGTAATGACTCCGCCCTGGAAGGATCCGACAGTACAATTGCAATTGGCGCCCGTAGGGTTGATGTACACTTCGTATTGGTCGGCTAGGGGCGTACCCGTCCAGCTGAGAATGAAGGAATTGCCGTCTCGAGTGGGGCAGGCCACTGCGGATACTTCGCAAACCGGAGGATCAAAAATGGAACAGTCGACCGTGGACCGGCTGCTGCTACCGGGTAAGCAGTCCTCCCCGCGGCAAAAGTCGATGACGTCGCAAAACTCGCCACAGACGGTCGTCACCTTGTGTACGAGGTAGTAACGGACGCCATTTTCCCCGCCCGTGTAGAGGAAAGAAGTTCCGGCCTGGCAGGTGACCAATTCAAAAACACCATCCTCTTCCACATCGGTATACAAGCAAAATTCGTGACTACCCTCGAAAGCCGTGCAGTCGGCATTGGCCTGGCCGGTGATGGTGTAAGGCGTTTTGTCACCGTCCTGAGTGGAGATAAAAGAAGCGTCGACGTCGCCATCACAACACTTGATGTTCACCTTCTCAAAGCGATCCAACCAACCACAGTGAGGGTGGTTGATCGACATTTGGATGGAATACTCGTGTTCGGGGAGGAAGGGACGGTTGCCGCGTTGGCGGATAAACTGGCTGAGATTGTAGCAGCCGCCCGTTTCCGGTATGTCGAAGCGGACACCGGTTTTGGTGAAAAAGCTATTGGCGGGCAGCTTCCGAATGGTAAAGGAGGTTCCCTGCCAGGTAAAGTCTTCGACGGGGTCCAGACAGACCCAGACATCTTCGGTAAAGCAGAAATCCGTCTTGGGATTGCCCTGCGCGTCGGCGGTATAGAATTCGGGCACTAGGTCTTCGTTACAGACGGTGATTCCGACCGCATCGAGATAAAATCGACTGGAATAATCGGAGTGGAGGATATTGACGTTCTCCGCCCGCAGCCAGAGGTAGTCATAGTCTTGGTCGGCAACAAAATCTTCCGTCAAGTACATCCAATCATCGGAGGAGTCGGCCCAATCGGCAATGGGAAGGGTTTGGAAGGGCGGTTCCGGTAGTGGAGGTACTACATCCCCCACGTCCTCACAACCGGCAAAGGCCGGACCCGTTTTTTCCACCAAGTCGTTGGCCAGTATCCAATCGACCGACCAGGTACCGTTACCCCCGCCAAAACGGATGGCGTAATTGAGGAGGTAACGCTGTCCTTGGACGAAATCGTAACGGAGCGCAATGCCTTCTCCGTGGGAAAAGTTGGGATTGTTGACGCCCTGAGAGTTGCACTGGTAGGTGGCGGTATAAAATTGGACGTAGCGGTTACCTTCGGCGGGCGTAATCCCAGCGAAATCCGATTGGGTATTGGACGTACCGTGGGTATTGATCCACTGGGGGTAGCAGTCGCCAGACGGCAGATGAACGAAAGCACGGGCGTGGTCGGCACAGTTTTCCTCGAAGCCCTCGTAAAACTGGGCGGCGAGGCCCTGACTAAGCAATAGAAAAAGTAGAAGATAGCGAATGTTTTTCATGGTTCTACATTATTTGATGTTGTGTAAAAGGTGCTGGCGAGATTTGGGGAAAATGTGCGCAGCATTTTGATATCTGGCTGAAGATAGGGGGGGAAAACGGGCGGGTAAAGGCTGGGGGGAGCGTAAAATATTGAGCGTGTCGACTTAATTTTTTAACGTAGCGGGGACGGGGTGGCTCCTCCACCCCGGGGATTCATTGGGGGGAGTGGAGGAGCCGCCACGGAGGGGGGTATCGGGCGGGGAGGAGTCCTTATTCTTCGTGGTAGGTGATGGCTCTGATGCTGATCTCTTTGACCACTTGGTGCGCTGCTGATTCAAACAAAATTTTAGCGTACCAATTTCCTTGTTCATCCAGCAGCAGTACATTGCTATCATTCTCGTCCCCCAGTCCGTTCCCCTCTTCATCCAGTAAAGGCTGCCATACTTTATCCCGGTCAAAGATTTCTTGATCCGTAAAATCCAGGTCGCGCAAGTCCTTGTTGTCGAAGTCAAAATTATTTTCGAGGGCATTCCGCTCGTTCAAATCGTAGGTCTCCGATCTCAAGGTCCGTCCATATTCGTTGAGGTCCTCCCGGATCATCCAGGCTTTTTTGCGGTGGGGACCCTCCACAAATTCGTAGGTGATTCGCAATTTGCGATCATCGTAATACTCGCTCATGGTTTTTCGTTCCAGCTCGTGTTTCAGGTCATCGTATTGAATATTTACCCTTCGCAATCCACTCGGACGCATGCGGTACTCCGTTCTTTCGTACAGGTAATCCGTGGTATCTGGCCCGTAGGCATTTAAGGAGTCTACCAAGCGATAGTCCAGGCCCTGACCGTATTCGTAATTTACTATTCTCTTCATTTTGTATTTTTCCACCGTACAGCTGGTGGTATCCGGGTGGTATCGGAAGAAAGTTTTGTAATACAATATTTTAGTTTCTCCCCCTAAGGCCAAGACAGCCGAACGGTAGCCGTTTTCATCATAATCATATTTATAATCGTACGCCCGGGGATTTGATTCGTAGACTATTTTCCCATCAGTGGAAAAGGTAGTGATACTTTTTAGCGGTCTTAGCACCAGCTCTCGTAGCCTTTCATCGATAAACTTCATCAAGCTTAGCGAATCCTCCAGGACGGGCAATCCGGCATTGCTAATGGATTCCGTACTGACCGATAGGACCTTCCCCTTAAATCGATGATAATTAGAATAAAGGTACGTTCCACTCAGATGAGGATCGTCTAATTTTTTGACGGCAGGCTGCCCGCAGCCGGTAAACAAAGCCACGGAGCAGGCGGCGACAGACAGGTAGGAAAAGAGGGGGTGGAGGATGCTAGGAATTTTCAATTTCATCGGGTCAACTTTCATCGAGCTTCATTTTAGGGGTAAAGGGGAAAAGAGACTTGGGGACGGTAAATTTAGCAATTTATGACGAGGGAATATCGGAATCCGCCCGGCGGAGCCGCATTCCCAGTGCGGGTGGATCATTTTGAGCACGGTCGAGAGCCCCGCTTCCAGTTCCAAAAACAGTTTACTAGGCAGCTCACCAGCGGAGAAGTCGCCGGTTAAAGCAGGAAAAGGGAGGTAAAATTTTCAGTTTTCTCCAAAATTCGTGAACTTGCCGCCTCGATTCATATGTCGATCACAAATCAAGCGTTTTAACGAGGCGGACCTCAAAACCGCTCCTTCTTTATCCTAACCAATAGACCAGCCAAATCAGCAGTACCGCTGCGGTTCTATGCCCGTGAGTACCGGAAAATCCAGTAGGTGCTACACGCGCCACCTTGCGGACCCAATTTTGGCACAATATTCACACTAAATCGGAATAAAATACCACTATGAGTCAGTTCAATAACTTCCGGGTTCCCTATTCGGTACCGGAGCAATATCAGACCAAAACCGCCTACTTTTGCATGGAGTACGGCATCGACCAGGCCCTTAAAATCTACTCGGGTGGCTTGGGTTACCTCGCTGGTTCTCACCTCCGTTCGGCCTATCAGCTCAAGCAAAACTTCATTGGAATTGGTATCCTGTGGCGGACGGGTTATTACGACCAGGGGCGCAACATCGACCAGTCGATGAAAGCCCAGTTTTTGGAAAAAGACTACCACTTCCTGGAGGATACGGGCATCACTTTCCAAATTTCGGTCAACCAGCACCCCGTGGGAGTCAAGGTCTGGTACCTCAACCCTGAGACCTTCGGCACCGCGCCGCTTTTCCTCCTGAGCACTGACCTGCCGGAAAATGACTACCTCGCTCGCAGCATCTGCCACCGCCTCTACGACTCCAACGTCGAGGCCAAAATTGCGCAGTACATCCTGCTGGGCGTCGGCGGCTGCAAACTGCTGGAAGCGCTGGGCTTCAACGCGGATCGCTACCACCTCAATGAGGCCCACGGCCTGCCCGCCGCCTACTACCTCTACCAACAGTGGGGCAGCCTCGAAGCCGTCCGCCAAAAAATGGTCATCACCACCCACACCCCCGTTGAAGCGGGCAACGAAAAGCACGACATCCGACTCCTCGACCGCATGGGCTTCTTTAGTGGCCTGAGTCGCAATCGTGCCCGCGAACTGGCGCGGCTGTACAACGATTCCTTTAATATGACCCTCGTCGGTCTGCGTGTTTCCCACGTCGCCAACGGCGTCTCCAAACTCCACGGACAGGTGGCCCGGGGCATGTGGGGCAATTATGAAGCCATCTGCCCCATTACCCACGTCACCTACTCGCAGATTCACCTCTACTGGTCTGATAAACAGCTCGACGCGGCCCTGGCTGCTGGCGACGACGCCACCTTCCGCGAACGCAAAAGCGTCCTCAAGGGCAAGCTCTTCGCCGAGGTGGCCAACCAGTGTGGCAAAATCTTCCGCGAAGACGTGCTGACCATCGTCTGGGCCCGGCGCTTTGCGGGCTACAAGCGGGCCGACCTCATCACACGCGACCTGGCCGCCTTCGAAGCCCTGGTACACAGTACGCGCTACCCCGTTCAAATCATCTGGGCGGGCAAGCCCTACCCCACCGATTACGAAGCCGTAACGGTGTTCAACCACCTGGTCCACCTGTCGAAAAATTACGCCAACTGCGCCGTTCTGGTCGGTTACGAACTGGCCCTGTCCAAATTGCTCAAGCAGGGCTCGGACATCTGGCTCAACACACCCCGCGTGCCCCGCGAAGCTTCGGGAACCAGTGGGATGACCGCCGCCATGAACGCCTCGGTCAATTTCTCGACCAACGATGGCTGGATTCCCGAATTTGCCCAGCACGGCGAAAACTCCTTTATCGTGCCCGAGGTGGATGCCCATCTGCCCCACCACGAGCAGGATGAAATCGACCGTCGCAATTTGCTTCGGGTCCTCAACGAAGAAATTCTGCCGCTCTACTACGACCGTCCCAACGACTGGCTGACGATCGTCAAAAACAGTATGAATCAGGTCATTCCCTTCTTCGATTCCGACCGGATGGCCGACGAATACTACCGGACCATGTACCAAGCGAGCTATTCGCCCCTGCCGGAAAGCACGCGAATGCTCAGTGTAGACTGATTGCTAGGTCAATTCCCGAAGCTTGGAGCCACTTACCCCAGGCTTCGGGATCTTTTTTAATGGCCACCTCCTCCACCCGTCAGGGCTACTTCCTCGGCCCCTTCCGACTCCTTCACCAGCGACCAACTCAGCGTAGAGATCAACAAACTACCGGCGCAAACCATAAAGATGACGTTCTTATCCGGCGCCCGGCTGATCAATTCTCCGATCCCCAGGCTGGCCACGAGTTGGGGCAGGACCACCGAAAGAATAAACAAGCCCAAGAAGAGGCCCATCAGCGATT
>CALCCH010000544.1 GCA_937899855.1 uncultured Saprospirales bacterium
GTTGATGCCTGTGTTTCATTCGCTCGTTGGCCTGTTCGAAGGCCTTGGCTAGGCCCACGATTCCGGAAATATTTTCCGTTTCAGCTCGCATATTTTGCTCGTGCTAGCCGCCATCGATAAAGGGTTTGAGCATGGCATCGCCATTGATGTAGATAAATCCGCAGCCTTTAGCCCCGTGAAACTTGTGGGCCGACCCGGAGAGAAAGTGGATCCGAGTTTGGGCCACGTCGATGGGGAAGTGTCCGGTCGTTTGTACCGTATCGGAGTGGAAATAGGCGTCGTACTGGTCACACAGCTCGGCGACCCGATCGATGGGCAGCGGGGTTCCAATTTCGTTATTGGCGTGCATGAGGGTGACCAGGGTCTTCCGATCGCCCTCTCGGAGGGCCGTTTCCAAGGCTTCCAGCGATACCCTTCCGCGCTCGTCGACGGGAAGCAGGACCAACTCGACCCCTTGCTGGGCCAGGTTTTCGATGGTATGGAGCACGCAGTGGTGTTCGACGGGCGAACTGATGATCCGTTTGACGCCCAAATCGCGTACGGCGCACTTGATGGCCATATTATTGGATTCGGTACCGCCGGAGGTAAAAAAGATTTCGCCGATGGAAGCATTGAGGTAGCCCGCCACCGTTTTTCGGGCGTTTTCAATCGCCGCTCGGGCCTGGCGGCCGTCCGCGTGAATGGAGGAGGGGTTACCGTACAAATCACGGAGGCAATCCGCCATCACTTCGATGACCTCATTGGCCAGCGGGGTAGTAGCAGCATTATCGAGGTAGATTCGCATAACTAGTGGTTTTCTCAGAACTTGCTCTGCAGGTTGTTAAATACGCGTGGGTCGTTTTGCAACGTCCCAAACAAAAATAGCTTTCTTTTGGCGATTCTCCCGCATCCCAACAGTGAAAAAAGTCATCTGCTAAGTGTTGGTCAAATCCCTCAGCGGAGGACGTCTCCTTCGGGTTTGAGGTGCAGCGGCTTGGGGTAGTAGGTGGATGAGTGTTGGGGTGGAGGACTAGGTGGAATTGGTAAAACACCACCTAATTCATTTGCTTGAGCAACTCGTTGATGTCCGCCTGGATTTTGGTCGCCAAGTTATTGGCAATGACCGCCGAAGTACTTTCGGTATACACCCGAATGATGGGTTCGGTATTGGAGCGGCGCAGGTGAATCCAGCCGGATTCGAACTCGATTTTGAGCCCATCGATGGTATTGAGCTCCTCGCTTTTGTACTTTTCTACGAGCCCCGAAAACAACTGGTCGAGATTGATCTCGGGCGTCAGTTGGATTTTATTTTTGGAAATGGTGTAGCTCGGATACTGCCGCCGGAGAAAGGAGAGGGGCTGCCCGTACTCACTCAGGTAACTCAGTAGGAGGGCGAGGCCGACTAGGGCATCGCGGCCGTAGTGCAGCTCGGGATAAATGATGCCGCCATTGCCTTCGCCACCAATCACCGCTTGGACTTCCTTCATTTTGTGGACTACGTTGACTTCACCCACGGCGGAAGAGTGGTAGGCCTGACCGTGTTTTTGGGTGACGTCGCGCAGGGCGCGGGTGGAGGAGAGGTTGGACACCGTGGGGCCCGGATTGTTGCGCAGGATGTAATCCGCCACCGCAACGAGGGTGTATTCTTCGCCAAACATTTCGCCATCTTCGCTGACCAGGGCCAGGCGATCCACGTCAGGATCGACGGCGACTCCCAACTGGGCCCGGTGAAACTGGACTGCGCTGGCCAGTTCGCTCAGGTTTTCGGGTAGGGGTTCGGGATTGTGGGCAAATTGGCCGCTCAGGTCATCGTTGATGGCCACGACCTCGCAGCCGAGTTGCTGGAGGAGGGGGATGACGGACAGGGCTCCGGTGGAGTTGATGCAATCCACGACAATCTTGTATTGCTTGGCTTTGATCTGATCGACTTTGACCAGGGGGAGGGCAAAGATCGCGTCGAAGTGGCGTTGGAGGTAATCGGAGGCGGCTTGGTACCCGCCTAGTTTGTCGACGCTGGCGTAGTGGATGTTGGCTTGGGCGATGCGCTCCAGGATGGCCTGGCCATCGGCAGCGGAGATGAATTCACCCTGGGCGTTGAGTAGTTTGAGGGCGTTCCACTGTTTGGGGTTGTGGCTGGCGGTGAGGATAATGCCGCCACCCGCTTTCTCCATGGCAACGGCCATTTCTACGGTGGGGGTTGTCGATAGGCCCAGATCGATGACGTCCAGGCCCAGGGAACGGAGGGTACTGGCTACCAGGCTGGCCACAATTTCTCCCGAAATCCGGGCATCTCGCCCGATGACGACGCTTTGGGCACCGCTGGTTTCGATCAACCAACTACCATAGGCTGCCGTACATTCCACAATATCCTGGGGCGTTAGATTTTCCCCAGCAGCCCCACCAATGGTGCCTCTGATTCCCGAAATTGACTTAATCAATGCCAAATCTAAAGCGTTTATTTTGATAATTCCGATTCATGGACAGACTGCTGCCTTGAGCCGTTCTTCCGCAGGGCAAAAATAGAAAAATAATGCAAAGCACTGGGGATTTCCCCCCGAAAGAAACAAAAGAATTCTCCGGTCGTGGTTTTTCATTTTAGCTTGGCTATCTTTGCGCTCCGATACGCTCCCACCATGATGGAATTATTACAACTCGACGAGTGGCTCTTTCGCCTCATCAACCTGGATGCCCGCCATCCCTGGCTGGATTACCTCTTACCGGTTTGGCGCAACAAGTACTTTTGGGCGCCTTTTTACCTGTTTTTATTGAGTTTTGTGGCGATAAACTTTCCCCGGAAGGCCCTGTATTGGTTCATTGGCTTGGTCCTCTGCATTACTGTGGGAGACACCTTGAGCAGTCAGCTCATCAAAAAAACGGTCCAGCGCCCCCGCCCCTGTCATACCTGGCAGGCATCGGAGGACATCCACCTGGCGGTGCGCTGTGGCGCGGGATACAGCTTTCCCAGCTCCCACGCCACCACCCACTTCGCCGCCGCCCTCTTCCTGATCCTTACCCTGGGACGTCGCTTCCCCTGGATTCGTGGCCCCCTGCTGCTGTGGGCAGCCAGCATTGCCCTGGGGCAGGTCTACGTCGGCGTCCATTACCCCATCGACATCAGCGTAGGAGCGTTACTGGGTACCCTCGTCGGTGCCGGGGTGGCACGGTGCTATCACCAGCTGGGACAGCCCCGGGGCTGGACGATTTAAATCACATTGACCCATTTTCGATACCTCAAAGGCATGCTACTCGGACAATATCTTTTGCTCTTCCTTACGGTAATCATCGGCGGTGCCTCCGCCTTC
>CALCCH010000545.1 GCA_937899855.1 uncultured Saprospirales bacterium
CCGCCAGCCGAAACCGCGCCCCTCACCGCCATCACCCACGACCTCCCGAGCGGCAACCGCCTCACGGGCAATATATCTGCTCCCGTAGCGATCGGCAACGATATCCGGGTGGAGATCATGACCGATAATTTTGGTTTTGAAGTGTACTGGGAATTGCGAGGGAGCAATGGCGTGGCCATCGCCTCAGGTGGCAACGATCTGGTGGTTCCGGGAGATCCCCTGGACAATGACGTCCTCACGGGTAATCCCAATGGCTATTACGCCGCCAATCGGCGCTACGTCGAAGAGATTTCCCTCCCCTACTTTGGCTGCTACGAATTCTACATCATCGATAATTTTCGGGACGGCCTTTGCTGTGATCACGGCGATGGCTACTTCCGCATCCTCGACGATTACGGTACCGTACTACTAGAAGGAGGTGAAAATTTTTACCTCATCGAAAACACCTTTGAAGTTGCTCCGCCCACCACCTCCACCACGGAAGTCGGGGAAACGGTATTTGACCTGAGCCTTTTCCCCAACCCCACCGATCAGTGGCTCAGCGTGCGTAGCACCAGCTTATCATCTCCAACTACGGACCTGCTCATCTTTGACGCACGGGGACAGCTACAAGCTCATTTCCCCCAATTCCAACTCCAGGACCAGCCCCAGCTCGATGTCAGCGGTCTCGCCGTAGGCATGTACTACCTACAAGCCCGTACGGGCGATCAATCGATCGTGAAAAAATTTGTCATCGACCGCTAAGGTCCTTTCCCGGGTCCCGGGTTTTACCGCTCCAAGTGGGAGTAGTTGCTGAGTACCAAGTACCATCCACCACCTACCGGCTTAGTATTCCATACGTTTTTTGTATCTTTTGGATGGCAAAGGTCCCCACCATGGGGCATTTGTCTCAACCCAGACAGGAGTAGCCCGGGCTTTTGCACAACTTAAGGGAGAGGCTACCAGTTTTAAAGTCAGTGGAGCCAATGGGAATTACGAGATTCGTTTTCAACCATTTGTACAGATTCCGGTTTTCTTAGTCAACAGCTACGCCACGCATGGCGAAATAACCATTTGTACATTGTACTGATAGCCAAATCAGTGGGGTCTCGCCATCTACTAGGACCTAAACTCAACCAACTGAATTATGCACATCGCGATTATCGGAAATGGAATCAGCGGGATTACTGCCGCCCGCTTTATCCGCAAGCTCAGCGATCACCGAATTACCGTCATTTCTGCGGAAACCGACCACTTTTTTTCCCGTACGGCCCTGATGTACATCTACATGGGGCACATGCGCTTCGAGGATACCAAGCCCTACGAAGACTGGTTTTGGGCCAAGAATCGCATCGATCTGCTGCGGGCCTACGTCGAGCGCATCGACCCGGATCAGAAGCAGCTCGAATTGCGCGACCGGGCGCCCCTCCCCTACGACAAGCTCATCATCGCTTGTGGCTCGACCCCCAATAAGTTTGGCTGGCCCGGACAGGACCTCGATGGGGTACATGGCATGTACAGCTTTCAGGACTTGGAGGCCATGGAAAGACATAGCCCGGGGCTCCAACGTGCGGTGATCGTGGGTGGGGGCCTGATCGGTATCGAAATGGCGGAGATGTTTCACTCGCGCCACATTCCGGTCACCTTCCTGGTACGGGAGCCGAGCTACTGGAATGGAGTACTGCCGGCGGAAGAATCCCAAATGGTCAATCGGCACATCCGCGAAAATCACATCGACCTGAGGCTGGCCACCGAGCTTCGCGAAATTGTTGATGATGGCCAGGGAAAAGCGGGGGCGGGTATTCCCGGCTTGGGGGTCCGGTTCTTGTGTGGTTTTGGGGGGCGGCCGGCGGGGGTACGCCCCAACATCAGCTTTCTGGAAGGCTCGGGGATCGAAACCCAACGCGGCATTTTGGTAGACGAACATTTGCGGACCTCGGTACCCGATATCTACGCCATCGGCGACTGTGCCCAGGCCCGCGCACCACGTCCCGGCCGGCGACCCATCGAAGCCATTTGGTACACCGGCCGTATGATGGGCGAAACCGTAGCCTACAACATCTGCGACCGGGCCCAATCCTACGACCCCGGCATCTGGTTCAATTCGGCCAAATTCTTCGAAATCGAATACCAGGTCTACGGCAACGTCCAGGCCCGTCCTCCCGAAAACCACGCGTCGATCTACTGGGAACACTCCGACGGACGCCGGAGCATCCGCATCATCTACGACCGGGAGACGCTCACCATCCTGGGCTTCAACCTGATGGGTGTCCGCTACCGCCACGAAGTATGTGAAAAGTGGCTGCGCGACCAAGCGCACGTGGAAGAGGTCTTACAAAACCTTAGCCTGGCCAATTTTGACCCCGAGTTTTATAGCGAGTACGAAGCGAAAGTCATCGCTAGTTACAACCAACAAACCGGTAAGCAGCTGCGGCTGCGGCAAAAGCGACGCCTCGACTCCGTACTCCGTTTCTTGCGCGGTGCGACCACTATCTCTTAACCTTACGCCTCTCCGAACATTATGGAAACCATCAAGAACATTGGTTTGGGCAGCTTCGTCATTGCCCTTTTTACCTTTATCCTCTCCCTCACCTTCAGCCAACACGTGCTGACGCCCGAGCTCATCGGCGAACGGGTCAACTCCTACCGACAGGAGGTGCTGCTCGAACAGGCCGCCCCGATGTTGGGTAAAACCTACACCAGCAACCTGGCCTTTATCCAGGACCTCCAACCGGTACTGGAAGCCACCCGTCAGGCCATCGAAAAGAAAGCGGGCATCGACCCAGAAAATGGGGTCTGGAACGCCGTCTACCTACCGGAAGGCGCCAGCGAATGGGAATACCGCATGGGCGACGGCGACATCAAGGGCTACCTCTTTTCCCTCACCAAGTACTCCGCTACGGGGCTGCTACCCGGCAATACTTGGCTATTCTTTGCGCTGAGTATGGTACTGGCCGTACTGGGTGGACTGATGTACCTCCTTCCCGATCTGCAGCTGATTCCGGGCATCAAAAACAATGGCATCTACCTCAGTCACGCCACTCGGGGCGTCACCTTACAGCTTCGGTTGATTTTTCTGGGCGCCGCCGCCATCGCTTCCGTTCTCGTGGGCGTCTACAAGGCGCTCCTGCCCGCCATCCTCACCATTCTGGCCGCCGCCTTTATCATCTTCCGCATCTTCCAGACCAACCGCCAAAAAAATATCAAAGGACAGCATTCTCGTACCGTCACCGCCACCAAGGGGCTGGGACTAATCGGCTTGGCCATGGGCATCTTCCTAATTGGCTTTTACGTCCTGCTTTATTTTTTCCCCCAGTACATCACCAACTGGACCCTAATGCTCGACCCCATTAGCGAATCCCTCAGTGGCAATCCCGCGAGCCAGTGGTTCCTCTACGGCTTCCTCTACACCGTGGTGATGCTGGTGATGGGGATTCGGATGCTCATCAAGTACCGGCACAACCGCTACCAATTGGTGCGGACCAGTTCGGTGATCTTTTTCCAGACGGCCTTTGCCTTTTTGATTCCCGAGTTCCTGGTTAAGCTCAATCAGCCCTATATGGACCTCAAAAACGCCTGGCCCCTGGACTACGATTTTTACTACGACTACAACATCAACTCGATGGTGGGGCAAGGGCAGGAATTTGCCATTGCGGGTTGGGCCACCAGCGTAGGCACCATCATGTTTATTTGGGGAGTGGTACTCACCCTGATGGTGGTGCCATTGTTTACCTATTTCTACGGCAAGCGCTGGTACTGCTCCTGGGTCTGTGGCTGTGGGGGATTGGCCGAAACACTGGGCGATCCCTACCGACAGCTTTCGGATAAGAGCCTCAAGGCCTGGAAGGCGGAACGTTACATCATCCACGGGGTGCTCGTCTTTGCCATCGTCATGCCGGGAATGGTGCTGTACACCTACTGGACGGGCAGTTCGCAGATTCTATCTTTCGACAGCTACCGCGTGCGCTCCTGGTACGGCTTCTTTATTGGCTCCATGTTTTCGGGCATCGTGGGGACGGGGTTTTACCCCATCATGGGCAGCCGGGTATGGTGCCGGTTTGGCTGCCCACTGGCCGGTTTGATGGGCATCGTACAGCGCTTCCAGTCGCGCTTTCGGATCACGACTAATGGGGGGCAGTGCATCTCCTGCGGCAACTGCTCGACCTACTGCGAAATGGGCATCGACGTTCGGGCTTACGCCCAGCGGGGCCAGGACATCGTACGGGCCTCCTGCGTGGGTTGTGGCATCTGCTCGGCGGTTTGCCCCCGGGGCGTATTGCGTTTGGAAAACGGAACGGCAGACATCGCCCAGCGGACCACCGAGGTACGGGCCCTGCACATCACGCCCGAGGGGGGCATCAAGCTGGTGGGATAAAATCTTCGCGCAGTATGCCGTATTGCCACTCGTCGACCCAGGCTTGGTCGGCGGTATCGTAGCAGGATTTACGGGACCGCCCCTCGCGGTGAAAACCCAGGCGCTCGACCAGGCGGATGGAGGCCGCATTGCGCAGGTCGATGTAGGCCATGAGTTTGTGGGTGAGCGTGGTGGTAAAAAGGGTGCGCAGCAGCAATTCACCACACTGCTGGGCCAGGCCCCGACCGTGAAATTGGGGAGCTAAGGTGATTCCCAACTCGCCAATGCGGGGTTCTTCGGCCCAAAATAGCAGGGCACAATCCCCAATCAATTGTCCTTCCGCCCGGCTCTCCATACCGATTTGCATCCACTCGCCCGCCCGACTCAGATCGATATTTTGTTGCGATTTAATAAAGTCGCGCGACTGGCGTTCGCTGAGGGGTTCGAAATCCTGGTAGCGACAGAGCTGGGGATCGGCGCGGTAGGCGTGGAAAACGGGCAGATCGCTTTCCTGCAGGCTACGCAGGCGAAGGGTGGGGCTTTCGGCGATAATCATGGATCGTATTTCTAAAAGTTAATTTTTTCCAGGCGCCAGTTGAGTGACTTGGTTTTTCGAGTGTACTCCACCAGGCAAACGTA
Organism: uncultured Saprospirales bacterium; assembly: GCA_937899855.1. Classification (GTDB taxonomy): domain Bacteria; phylum Bacteroidota; class Bacteroidia; order Chitinophagales; family Saprospiraceae; genus CALLVY01. The sequence goes on from CALCCH010000545.1 coordinate 4,973, forward strand.
TCCGGGCTTGGCGCGCAGCACAGAAACGTCCTTGCCCTTCGTCGACAGCGAGACCTTATCGTAGGAATAGGCTTCTCCCGTGTGGGTCACCCCGCCAAAGATCAATTCGTTTTTGGCTCCCTTTTTCTTTTCAAAGTTGACGTAGCCAATTGTAAAGTCACCGGGCGTACTCAAGTGCTGCAGAAAAGTAAAGTCGAACCAGCCGTAGTAGTCCATCATCATCCCAATTTGGGTAGAATTACCGATGGGTAATTTTCCCGCTAAGTAGCTGTTTTGGGACTTCTCGACCACTTCCGCGCGTTGGAGCTTAAAATCCTTATCCATCTCGAAGATAAGCATATCCTTGACCTTATAAGCCGATCCACCCCGACTGTTGGTGACCATGGAAAGTGCGGTGAGTCCGGCATTCATCCCGTACTGTTCGCCGATTAGGTAGGTTTCGCCCGCCGGACCGGCGACGAACTGGTGAAAAAAGATATTGCCGTAGTCCTCGCTTTCCTCTTCCGCATTGACGATATGGAAATCCTCCTCCCAGGACAGTCGAAAAACGCGAAGGACCTCCCCCTTCCGGTTCAACACAATCTTGGTCAAACCCTCGCTTTTGGTGGTGACTTTGGTGCCCTCATCGTGGTAGAGGCCGTAGAGCAAAATGTTTTCCCCATCCGGTGCCAAAACCCCATTGATGATCCGAACGTTATAGCCTTCGGCCATCAGATCCGTGGAAAATAGGCGCTCTCCCGAGCGAAGACTAATGCCCTCCAGGATAAAGCGCGTATCCTTAGCACCGAGCAATTTGGGTCGGGAATTGACCACGTTGATCAAGATGGTATCAATGTGACAGAGGTACAGGGCCGACTCCACCTCTTTGGTACTTCCCTTGAGCGTCCAGCCCTTTTCCCCTTCATCAAGGGGAAAATACTTCACCTTATAGCTCATCTTATCGTATTTCTTGGGCAAATACTCCAAAAAGCCATAACCCGGAATGGCGGCGGTCCCGTAGGTATTAAAGCTCCCGACCTCCCGACCGTACATGGCCATCTCGTTACGGTCCTTAAAGCCCACACTCCGCGAGAGAACGCTTTCTCCTTGAAAGTTGTACGCCTTGAACTGTAACTTTTTGTTTTTGCTGTCCCAAAATTTGAAGAGAATGGCCTCCCCATTCGAAACGGCCTGAGCCAGACTGAAAGAATAATCGCGCGTCATCCGCTTGGTCATGACGACGTTGAGCTCCGGATCAATTACTTTTAACTCGAAATTAGCCATTCCCTTTTTCCCACGGTCCGTTTTGTAGAACATGTAGTAGCCCGTCACCTGATCGTCCTGGGTGATGGCTCCGACGTTGCGCAGTTGAACCTTCAAAACGCCATCGAACGCTTTGGATTGCGCCCGGAGGGCAGCCTGACTAGTGAGCAGCAGGAATGCGATCAATACGAATGTTAGATTTTTCATCAGCTATGAATTGTTGTTTTAAAATGAGTCGAAAATACTGTTCGGCCACCGCTGGGTAAAATCGCTCCAGCCCGCTGGTTGGTCCGCAAAGCCCCCTTCCAAGGCCTCGAGCTTGAGTGATAGCGCCGTCTTGATTTCGATATTCCGTAAGCGGGGTAGCGTGGCCATTCCCCATTGCTGAGCGATGCTCTTCAGTTCGGAATAAGATAGGTGGTCCAGGAAAGTAGCCAAGCGAAAGGCGCCGTCCCGCATGCTTCTTACACTTGGTGGAGGAATCCGTTTGGAGTACTCGTGGGCCTGGCGCGCCCAGCACAGATCGATCAGCGTATGGGCGATGATGGCCCGAGCGTAGCGATGGTCGGGGTTTTGCCCCAAAATTTCGAGCCCCCCCAAGAGGGCCGCAAAGGAATTCCGGGTTTGGTAATGGTAGCGCAGGAGGTCCAGCTCCATACTGGGGTGCCAGTTGCAGAGATCGTCCCGGAAGGAGGACGAATCGCTCGGGGGTAGGAGCGCACGCACTTGGCGAATGCGCTGTTCCAATTTGGGATGCGTACGTAGGGCGGGATCGTCCACTTCCGATGGCTGGACCAGCGAAAGACCGCTGAGTTGGGACTTTCCCCAATGCTCGCGCCAGGGAAAGTCGGGAAAATCGAACCAGGTTTCCAATGGGGGTACCGTATACTTGGGACGGTCGATGACGGCCAGGGCCTGGAGGGCAGCCAGGGCCGCACTCGGCGCAAAACCCGCATTGAGGAAGAAAACGAGGCCCAGTGAATCGGTCTGCAATTCATGCTCCCGACTGTGCTGGTTCAAATTTAATTGGTGGTTGCCCAACCAACTGAGGAGCTCGCGGTTGGCAAATGCCTTGCCCTTGCGGGACGCCTTGGCTTTCTTCTTGGTGGTCTCACTATTCAGAAATTCGATCCGTCCAAAGATCCGTTGGTTGACGTGGTTCAGGTGGTAATGCGCCAACTCGTGGGCCATCACGAAGGCCAGTTGTTCGGTACTGCGCAAGCGGTAGGCCAGGGCCAAGTGCAGCAACATCGTTCCCTCCCCCAGACAGCTGGCGTTGGGTATCGTCGACCGGTAGAGCAAAAAGCGAACCCGGTCTTCTTCCTTGATGTCGTTGTGGTCCAACAGACGCTGCGCCAGTTCGTCGACCAACAACTGCAAGCTATCGTACCACAGAAAAGCTTCGTGATCCAGTAGGTCGCTCTGGTAAGTCATCCGGCGTTCGAAAGCCGCCCGTTTGTCCTTCAGGAAGGGCTCTTCCAGCTCAGCGATGTCCACCGACAATTGACGTTTCCAATCGGCCGCAATTCGCGACTTCTGGTTTTCGTCTTCCAGCGGAGGGGGGAACTGATCCTTGGAAAATTGGTGAGGGCAGGAATACTCCGCGGGAATGGGTTCCTGAGCCCCGATAAGGTTGCCGTACCAGATGGTACAGAGTAGCAATACGATTTTAGTTTTCACGAGCGCTTTTTGTGCAGTATTTTTTGATTACCCTCGCAAAATACGATTTTTTTGACTGCTTTACACGTATCGCAAGCTATTTGTCGACTTTTCGCTCCCAATACGGCCGCCACAAGCCCCAAAGCCCCACGAGCAACACCAAACCCAGCCCCACCGACAGCCCCACCAAAGCCCAGGGCTGCCGCCACTCCCGCTCCCACAGCTCCGCCTCGGCCGACAAGGCCGCCACCTTGCCCCAGGCAATGAACGCATCCGCCATCGGCAATCCATTCCCCAAATACATCCGCTCCGTTCCCCACCAACGCCCCATGCCAAAGCCCTCCACCGCCGCCGCCAAACCCCGGTACACCTC
>CALCCH010000546.1 GCA_937899855.1 uncultured Saprospirales bacterium
TTGATCGAATAGTTATGTTTCAATTCCGCAATGTACAATTCAAAGATACCTCTGATAGCCTTATGGATGATCGCTTACTTTGTTTCAATTCCGCAAGGTACAATTCAAAGCGGTCTCGATGATCTTCAAGACACTACTATCCGGGGTTTCAATTCCGCAAGGTACAATTCAAAGCCCGCTCAAAAAAATATATAAACGACTGATTTACAATACATTGGTTCGAGCCAGGGGCAGCTTTTTGGGGCCTTCAAGTTGTCGACCCGGAGTAAGGTAATGTAGCCCAGGGGTCGACAACTACACTAAACCACTGATAATCAACATTTTAAGAAAAATCCCGTAAAAATTTAGCTCCATTCCAGGCCCAATCGGGTGGGGTCGACGACCTTACCGAGGTCAAAGCCCAATTCGAGGTAGCGGTCTTGAGGCCCGCTAACTCGCCACGGCATTGCCCTTGAGCTTTTGCCGCAGGTACTCCAAGCCCGCCTCGATATCGTCAAACAAATCCGCCTCGGGAACCAAGTCGGGGATGATGTCGACGGCGCGGAGCATGTCCTGGGGTTGCTCCTTGAGGCCGATCAGAAGGACTTCGATTTTTTGCTGACGCAGGTCAAAGATGATGTCCTCCAGGGTGTACAAACCGGATTGGTCGATGTAGGGCACCCGGTCCATACGTAAGATCACAGCTTCCACCTCCCCCGGCAGGGCCTTGATCTGGTCCTTGAAGTAGGAGGTAAAACCAAAAAACAGCGGACCGTAGAGGTGTTTGATGATGACCTTATCCTTGTATTTTTCGTAAAATTCTTTTTCGTCCTGCCAGGGTTTGGAACCGTCCAAATCGGCGATTTTGCCCACTTCCATCCCCTTTTCGCTGATGTCACCCGATTTTTTCATAAACAACAAACAGGCCAGTGCCACCCCAATGCCCACGGCCTGAATCAGGCTGCCGAACGTCGTGATGAGCAGTACCAGTACCAGCACCACCGCATCCGCGCGGGGCACCTTGGTGAGGTGCTTGAGTCCTTTGAAATCAATGATTTTAAAACCGATGGGGATCAGCAAACCGGCCAGTACGCAGAGCGGAATGTGGGCCGCCAACTGCCCCAGCCCCAGCAGCACCGCCAATAGAAAAATCCCGTGCAGGACCCCGGAAAGTCGGGTCCGTCCCCCCGCGTTGATGTTGACGACGGTGCCCTTGGTCGCCCCCGCTCCGGGAATACCGCCAATCGCGGCGGCCAGCATATTGCCGATGCCCTGGCCGATCAATTCGCGGTTGCTGTTGTGCTTCGTCTTGGTCATATTGTCGGCGATCACCGAGGTCAGCAGGGAATCGATGCTCCCCAGTACGGCCAGCACGAGGCCGTATTCGATGACGAGGCTCCAGGCGCTGCTGTCCACCGTCAGGATGCCGCCGAGTTGGAAAGAGGGCAAGCCCGAGGGAATTTCCCCAATGAGCGGCACCTCCAGTTTGGCAAAATAAGCGATCAGGGTGGCCACAATCAGGGCGATCAGGGCACTGGGAATGGCCTTGGTAATTTTGGGAAACACAAAATAGACCACTATCGTAATGGCCCCGAGCAATAGGGCGTAGGGGTTAAACTCCGCAAATAATCTCGGCAGCCCCTGCATCACAGCCACCGTCGATTTGGCCGAACCCAGTCCGGCGAAGGGAAAGAGTTGGAGAATGACGATGATCAGCCCCACCCCACTCATAAAGCCGGAGACCACGGGATAGGGGAAATATTTGACGTAGGAGGCGATGTTGAGAAAGCCAAAGACCACCTGAAAGGCCCCACCCAGCAAAAAGGCCAGCAGGATGATGCTCATGCCATTCTCTAGGCTACCCGTCATGTCGATGGCGGCGGTGACCAGCGCGGCCGAGACGACCGTCATTGGCCCCGTGGGACCACTCGCTTGGGTTTCGGTACCCCCGAATAAGGCGGCAAAGATACCCACAGCAATCGCTCCGTAAAGACCGGCCGTAGCGCCCATCCCGGATTGTACCCCAAACGCCAGCGCCAGGGGCAGGGCTACCACCCCGGCTACCAGGCCACCAGTAAAATCTCCTTTAAAGTTCTTGAAATCGTAAATTCGGGAAAGCATAGCTAGTCTGTGGTTTGAGCGACGGTAAATGATGCGAAGATAACAGTTTTAACTTACCTTGGTTCTATCCACGCCCTTCATTTTACCCGCCCCCATCAGCAGTACCGCGCGCGCCCACGAGCCCGCTCAATGCTTGGCCAACCGCAGTACCCGCCGGGTTGCCCCGGTCTGAACCACCAAAAAGTACAGCCCCGGGCTCAGTTCCCCTAAGCGGAGCAAGTCCGGCCGGTCCGTCTCCCGAATCCCCGCTCCACCGGCGCTCAGGCGGCGGAGTCGTTCCCCCCCACTCAATCCCACCACACTGATTTGGTCGCGAAAGGGATTGGGGAATACCCGCAGGTCCGATCCTGGCGCTTCCACCGCTTGGGTGTTCACCACCCGACAGGGGGTGATCACGGACTGGGCAAATTCCACGAGAAACTGGTATCTGTCGTCATTCCCCGAATCCCCAATGCTGTGTACCAGCTGGGCCCGATCCCCGATGCCAAGCGAAGTGTAGGTATCGACGATGATGAGCCCGTTTTCGGGATCGTGGGAGTCATCCTCGACGCCCGGCTCGCGTTTGTAGACAAAAAAGATGGGGGGCGAACTGACCTTGACCTCATCCGGTGGATACCACCGAGTAGGGTCGGTCCAAATCCCGTCGGGAAGGGCATTGTACATGTACAGGCCCTTGATGTTGGGGTCCGGTCGGTGGCCGTACTTCCAGCTCAGGATGCTGCCGCGCGAGGACCCCCCGATGATAAAGTTGGTCGTATCAAAATTGTAGGTCTCCGCATTGGCCTTTACCCAGGCAAACATCAACTCCGCATCGGCCCAACCGGTTTCCGTATCATCCAGCGTTTCGATCGAAGTCAGGGATTCCCAGGCGACGGTGGAGATGCCCGCCGCCTTCAAATCATCCGTAATCGAACGGGGCATATTGGTATTGCCTCCGTTGCCGTGCGCGTCAAATTAGACTGGGGTTGGACAGTTAGAGGGGGCGAGGTAAAGGTCGACGAATTGTCGGTCTTCGGGACCGTAGGGCACCCGGGTAAAATCTTGAGCGGTGGCGAGTGTGGGGAGTACAATGGTCCACAGTAGGACTACAATGACGAGGTGTTTCATAGGAATTAACTTGGTTACAAGGACTCTGACAAGAATAATTCCAATTGGTTTAAACGGGGGCATAAAAAATAAGGATGTTTCCGTACCAATCAGCCCCTTCGCGGGGGCCAGTCAGATATTTTAATGCCGTATTGCTCCCGAATCGTGGCTGGAAAATACTTGACATCCGACCGGGCCAACTCCCGCGAATCGAGCCGGAGCAGCTTGATTCCCTGCTCTCCGATTCCCTCCCGATTCCACCCTTGCAATTGCTGCGAATCGACAAACAAATAAGGGCTCCCCTGCCGCTGATCCAGTTGGGTAAAATGCCGCCACAGCGCCTCCGGCAAGTGTGGTAGGGGGTTGAGGTAGATGCTGAGGCTGCGTAAGGTCAGAGGGAGACCATCCAGGGTTTCCAGCTGGTTGTCTCCCAGTTGGAGGACCCGCAAACGACCGCGCTCGTTCCAGGTCGTGGGAAAGGAAACGAGGGCGTTGGAATACAGGTGTAGGACTTCCAAATGCTCCAGTTGGGTCAGGGCTTCGGGAAACTGGCGGAGGCCATTGCCGCTCCAGTCCCCAAAACGCAGGGCGCGCAGCCGGGAGAGAAAATCGGGCAATGCTAGCAGTTGGTTTTGACGCATCTGGAGGACCTGGAGGCGAGACAGGTGGCCGATCTCCTCGGCAATTTCGGTGATTCGATTGTTGGCCACCAGCAGCTGTTCCAAGCTACGGAGTTGGCCCAGCTCGGGACCGAGCCTATCGAGCGCGTTGTTGTTGAGGTAGAGTCTTTTGAGCCCTTGGAGCCGACCGATGGTGGGGGGCAGCTGGCGAATGCGGTTGTCGTGGAGGTGCAGGACCGTCAGTTGCTCCAGGGACGACAACGCCGCAATATCGCTCAGTTGGTTGCCCGACAGGTAGAGGACCCGCAGGTGGCGCAGCTCCCCCAGCCAGTCGGGCAGGTGGCGGATGGCGTTTTGCGACAGATTGAGGTGGGTGATGTGGGGAGAAGCGCGGATTTCCTCGGGGACTTCCGTCAGCGACTGACCGGCGTAATGAAGGAGAGGTTTCACGTTGTAAAGGTTGTCGTTTAGAGAATCGGTGGGAATAAACCAGGGCTACCAAATCGCCCGCTCCCACTCAGTAAACGAATCGGCGATTTTTTTCCAGCGATTGTCGGTCGTGGGGTTTTCCCCCCAGTATTGCAGGATTACACTGGGCTCCGCCTGATCCTCGCGGTAGTCAAGGGCCAGTGCGGTATCACTCCCGAGTCCAAAATCGGCGATGAGGATCACCCAGCCCGGCTCGATAAAACCGGGGTGAATCCGCTCGTCCCGGTCGCCCAAAAATAGGACCCGATCGCCGTTCCGTTTGGGCTCCAACCATCGGTACAATCCCTCCGACTCGGATTTCATCAGGGCTGGTAAATAGAGGGTAAAATCCTCCACCAGCTGATCCAGCCACTCCACCCCTGCCGGCCAGGGCGATTGCGCTTCGATGAGGCGCCGGAGCTTGGTTTTGTCTACCGGCGCGACCCAAGTTCCGGTTTGAATGCGTCGGACGAGGCCGGAGGGGAGCCGGAACCCGTTGATGACAAAGGGGTCGGACTCGGTGGGATTGCTTTTCATGGGTGATTTGATTTTGCTAATGCTAAATACTTGGGATGCTCGCCTTCAAACAGCTCGGCTCCTCCCAAAGCAAGCGCCCTCCGTAAGACTTGGCCGGCCTCCTCCCCTCTCCCTAGCTCAAACAGCACCTGCCCCCGTCTCAGCTGGACAAAACGCTCGGTTTTTCCTCCCACTACCTCAAGCGACTGCTCCAAACACCGCAGTGCTTGCGGGTATTCCCGCAGGCACCAATAGGCATCGGCGATGGCCGCCAGAAACCAGAGCGTAGCTTCCAATCTATTACGAGGCTCCGGGACTAGTGCCATTCCCCGCTCGTAGCATTCGATGGCCGCCCGGTATTTCTCCTGATCAAACCACGCCTCGCCACGCAGAGCCCATTCGTCCAGCTGATCGGAAAGCGCGTCGGGTAGGAAACAATGTTCGTAATCCTCCTGGCTCAAGGCCTGCTTACAAACGGCTTGAAAATTTTCATCCGTGATCTCGATTTGATTTTGCGCACAGTATGTACGGAGTTGTTGACAGATGTGATCTACTCTATCCATGGGCTTTGATGGGAAGGTTTCTTAATTTTTAGAAGGGCCGGGGTTTTGTTGGAGCGCTTCGACCTGGTGGATATCTTCCAACCAAGTGTGGGCGTTGGGATAATCGGGGTCGCGAGCCAGGGTTTCGGGCTCCAGTTCCTCCAGGATGCGCTCCGCCAAGCGGTGGTTTCCACTCAGACGCAGTTGGTCCGCGTACCTAATTCGGACCAGGGGATGGTCTTGCTCGGCCAGGGCCTTTTCCCAGGCGAAGGCGCTGGAAAAGGGCCAGTCCCGGTCGTCGTATTCATCGGCAAGTTGGATCCAGTTGGTCTTCATGGGCAGGGGGTTTGGGTTTTGATTGGGTGGAGGCTTGCCTATTCAACGGCAAGGGTTGGGCGGATGGTTCCGTGGGGGCAGTAATAATGAGGTACGGAGGTAAGCACTGGCCTGCTATCCCTTCCTGTCACAAACAAATTTTAAAACAGAATGTTTGTTTTTAATGAAAAGCGAACAAAAATAGTTATTTTTGATGGTGGCAACGGTTTAACGCTACAAAATACCTTACGATGAGCGAATTGTTGGAAAAGTATATCAATCCCTTGACGGATTACGGTTTTAAGAAATTGTTTGGTACGGAGCCGAACAAAGATTTGCTCATTGATTTTCTCAACCAAATTCTGCCGGAAGAACACCAGATCAAAGACTTACAATACTCCCGGAACGAGCAAGTGGGACAAAACGAATCCGATCGCAAGGCAATCTTCGATTTGTACTGTATTGGGGCAGCCAACGAACGGTTCATCGTGGAAGTACAGAAAGCCAAACAGAACTATTTCAAGGACAGAAGTATCTACTACGCCTCCTTTCCCATTCAGGAGCAGGCCAAGAAAGGCGACTGGACGTACAAACTGGACCCCGTCTACACGGTTGGAATCCTGGATTTCGTGTTTGACGATCACCAAGACGATCGTGAGTTACTCCACTACGTGGAGTTGAAAGACCAAAACTGCAAGGTCTTCTATGATAAGCTAAAGTTCATCTACATTGAACTGCCCAAATTCCAGAAAAAGGAGGAAGAACTGGAAAATAAATTTGATAAGTGGTTATTTGTCTTCAGACATCTGTCCAGGCTGACCGATCGCCCCGCGAAGCTACAAGATCGGATCTTTAAAAAGTTGTTCCAATCAGCGGAAATCGCAAGATTTACCCAGGAAGAACGTGCGGCCTACGAAGAGAGTCTAAAGTATTACCGAGACATCAAGAATGTGGTGGATACCTCCAAGGAGGAGCGGAGCATTGAAATTGCCAGGGCGATGAAACGCAATGGAGAGTCCGTGGAAAAGATCAAACAATACACCAACCTTTCGGAAGAACAAATCAGGGAGCTTTGAGTCGGAGGGGTCTAAAAATTATCCTTCGGTGCGTAGTGGGCAGTCAAGCGCCCCCTGAGCTATTCCCCACGCAGTAGCCATTCCGTTATCTCTTGATTTAGCCGCCCCGTCCAAGGTATCTCTTGCTTGTGGAATAAGGTATCGTCAAACCTAAAGTCAAACTTGGCGCGCAATATTCCCCGCTCCCACAATCCTCGATCTATTTCAAGCGTTCCGTGTCTCAATTCGAATCGGTGCTTGTCGGTGGTAGGAACGATACTTCCAAAGTCAATCCACTCGGAAAAGGTAGATGCCTTGATTCGGATGTTCAAACTACTGTGGGTAACCACATTGGTAGCCGATCGAACGCAAACTTCTTCCCCGCGGTTACCACTCACGGTCACAAAGTGGGATTCGAGAAAATCCGGGGCATTGGTTTCTGACTCCAAGGAATAAAATAGGTGGCTCGTATCAATGAGTCCGTAAAGGGTGGGCAGGAATTGTGGAAAAACCTTTCCCGCTTCATCCCGCATCTCCTCCAGCTCCGGGGGGCAATTGCTGAGGCAAACCAATTGTCCAAAACGATTTCTATGGATGTCGTCTGGATAAGTCCATTCCTTGGTGAATTCAAAATTAGCGTCCAGCTTATCCACCCAGCGCACCGCAAATTCATACGCTCGGTTTTCAACTATGCTCCGCTCACTAGAAGCCATCTCATGAAATGAACTGGACTCAGTAAGCACCCGGCCGCACTAGTCCATCAGCATCGGGTACGTAGGCGTGAATGGTGATTTCTTCGTCACACCAATCTTGATCTTCCACCACGATGATTTCTTTTCCCCACTCCCCTTCCAGGACCTCTTCCAATTCCATCTCCTGACTAACCCAAGCACACCAATTGCCCTCCTCCTCATCCTGACCGAGCACCACCCAGTCCACCGTTCCCACCGCCCGTATCCGCGTTCTTAAATCACGACGTAAGGCGTCCGAAACCCGCCCCCGTCTGATTGGCTGGAAGGCTTGCCTAAAAAGGGTCAAACACTCCCTGGGCTTTCTACTGCCCAACCATTCGTACCACGCTGCGGCACTGGTCAGATAAACGTATCTTTTGTCTGCCAGGTAGCGGGAAAATACCAACAGTTCCCCGTCCCGCGCCAAAATACCAAGTGCACTGGCGCTAAAATCTGGATTTGCGGTATTTTGCCTTGCTCGCCGGGCGTCCGATTCTTGCTTCATGGTACTGATTTAGGGGACATTTTGTAAATATTTTCAAATGAAGGGGAACCGGTCTTTCGACTTAGGTTTTTTTAACGTCTTCAACCTTTCGAATGTATTCGGAGGGCGTCATTTTCGTAATGGCTTTGAAAGCCTTGTAAAAGGTAGATTTAGAGTTAAAACCCACGTCGTAAGCGATGGAAATTACCGTAAATTCTTTGTGCTTGTTTTCTTTGATTTTCAGGGCGAAGTCTTCTACCCGGTATTCGTTAACGAGTTCGTAAAAGGTCTTTTGGTAGCGATTGTTGAGCACCCACGATAATTTATTGGTGGTCGTATCAATTTGGCTGGCCAGTAGGGACAAATTCAGTTCTGGATTGCGGTGTCCTTTGTCTTCCCGGAAGAAGCGGTCCAAAAGGTCCTGAATTTTGGTAATGTCGGTGGAGGCCAGTTGGGGCCGTTTTTTAGTACCCCCTGGATTGGCAGCTGGAAACCTGATCTTAAAGACTTCGGGATGCTTCAAACTGTAGAACCCGATGATGTAAATCTGAATGCCAAAGATCAGACAGGAGATGTCGTAAATTAAGCCAATGTCGATGGGTAATTTAATGACAAAACGCTCCACGATGCCCAGCAACCAAAAAACCATGTACAGCAACAAACAAACGAGGATGATCTTGACGTATTTTACGATGGTCTGGTGGAGGGCTAATGCTTGTACCTCCTGATCCAGGTAATAATTCAACAGCCGATTGGATTTGACTAAGTACGCGGATATGGAAACAAAAAACAGCAACTCATTGCACAGCAAAAAGGTGTGGAAATAGCTCCTGGAATGCCGAACCGCATCGTAATGATAAATGTGAAAAAGACAGTAGCCAAAATACAGTAATGGTGGCAAATAGTGACGGATGGCCAAGCGATAGCTTTCGTTTTTATAGAACAACAAACGTCTGATGTAGACGTAGACCAAGGGTCCGATAAACAAATAAAAGATATTGATCAAATATCCGTATTGGAGGTAAAAATCCCTTTCTAGCTCCGAGATGAACACTCTTTCGGTCAAAAAAAAGATATAGATCGCCAATAGATACTGTATCATCCGGTTTGCCCCCGTGTGCTTCTTGGGAATGTACTGGATGGCGAAAATCAAAAATAGGCACTGACCGATGACCAGTACCAGAAAAAGCTCGTAGGACGAGATGGTCATTGACTAAAGATTTTAATGGTAGTGTCTCGCGCTGGGGCTGCTAAATGAGAGATGTCTGCTGGCACACTAATGATAGCACTTTATTCCCTGTTTTGCACCCATTCTCTTGGTTTGGGATCCTAAAAAAGCGTCTTAGCGTATAGTTTCGGACACTTTGGAAGGCCAATAAACCGCTCGTATCCCAATAAAAAGATTCCTTTACGAATAGATCAATCAAACTCTTATCATGAAAAAATATGCCTATCTCTTATGGTGCTTGGCAATGGTGGCTTGTAAACATTCGGATGGTCCCATCTCCTCCAATTATGCCATTGTGGCAGGAAAGGTATCCTCCGAAATCGAAAACAGTGAGATTCGCTTTAATCATGAAGCGGTGGCGCTGTCGACGGATGAAAATGGAAATTTTAGGGATACCATCGCGATAAGCTCCCCACAGTACGTACACCTCTCGTTTGGGGACTTTTCCGCCAGAATTTACCTAACGCAGGGCGATGAAGTGAATATTACGGTGGATTCCGTCCTCTCCTTCAGCGGCAGCAATGCGGACATCAATACCTATCTGCAAGCGTACGCGCAAAATGACCGGGAAAGACAAGCCTGGGAATACCGCAGACACGAGCAGACTTTTACTCAAAACGAGGTAGATTACGTCAATTTTCGGGATTCCATCCGGACCCAAAAACTTGCCCAGCTCCAAAAACTGCCCGCTGGTACCGCAGCATTTCAGGATTTTCACCAAAAAGACATTGACTTCCAATACCAATACGATGTAGCCAGGTATCCCAATTATTACAGCTATTTCGTTAAGGATTATGAGCCTACCGCTATCATTACTGCCTTTTACGAAGGGGTGGACTTGGACAACGAGGCCTACGCTCAAAACTATGCGGGTTACCGTGCCTTGGTCGATTTGGTGTTTGAAAAACAAATTCAAGCCCTCATCGAAACGGGGCTCCGTCCTTTGGAAGCCCACCTGGCCGTACTGGAAGACATCCAGAGCCCGACCATTCTTCACCGGCGCCTGAATCGGGCCCTTTATTTCTACACCTTTGAGACAAAAGATGTCAAAGCCACCAAGAGTAAGATGCTCGCCCTAGCCAAACAGGACCGCACCAAAACCGTCATCACCCAACATTACGAGGTCATCAACCGGCTAAAACCCAACAGTCCCGCGCCACCGTTCGATTTAGAAAATCACCAGGGGGGCAATACCACCCTGACCGATTTAAAAGGCAAGTACGTCTACATTGACGTGTGGGCTACCTGGTGTGGCCCCTGTCTGAAAGAAATGCCATACCTCAAGGAAATGGAAAAAGAATTTGAGCATTCCAACATTACCTTTGTCTCCATCAGCTTAGATGAACCCCGATTTTACGAGCAATGGCGAGCCATGGTAGAGACGGAGGAATTCGGTGGCGTACAACTCATTGTGGAAAATGGATGGGACAGCGACTTTGTCAGTGATTATGGCATCCAAGCCCTTCCCCGGTTTGTACTTTTGGATGAGCAGGGACATTTTATCTCAGCGGATGTCGAAAAACCAAGCGACCCCAAGTTGAAAGCGCGCTTGCGTTCCCTGGGCATCTAAGTGGAATGACCTTCCGTACTCCTCCATCCACTTACTTCAAGTCCACCGATGCTGCGGGGTACTCCCCCTCCCAGTCCTGTAACTGTTGCAACAAGTTACTGCGCTTCTCCTCCGCGAAGCACCTCAGGTCCACGATCTTGGCCGGAGTGGAGGCCTCGTGCTCCCATATTTCAATACGGTCCGCATCTATCCTACGCCAGGCTAGCCGCGCCTTGGCGATCTCCAAGATGGCGCGGCCACAAATCACCAATGAGGTGGGGGTAAAAATCAAACGGTCTGCCCACTGCTGGGGCGCGACCTTTTCCTTCAGCACTGGCCATAGGGTATCTCGAAAAAAGCTGGCGATAAACAACAGGGTCCCCATCAGTACAAAAAGGACCACCAAGGGGAAACTCTGATCAAAACCGTAACGTAGAATCAGGAGGATGATCGCTCCTCCCAATAAGTAAAAAAGGAGTAATAGCGGTTGGTCGCCGCGCCCCCACGGTCTATCGTTTCGGAATACCACGATGCGGTCGGAGTACATCAACTCCACCAGTAGGCCGCGTAGTACGAACACGCCATTAATCATCCACATGAAGAGGTAACTATATGGCTTAGCGTCTTCAAAATACCTTAGAACCAGAAACAACAAAATCGCAACTAGAATTACTTTTCCCTGGTATCGATAAATCCAATTGAAAAAAGAGATGACTTGAGGCATGTTATATTTTTTGAGTCGTAAGTACCGTATCAAGATAGGGGGTACTCCCCTTCCCCATCCCGCAACTGCCGCAACTGCCGCAACAAATTAGCGCGTTGCACCTCCGCGAAGCACCTCAAGTCCACGATCTTACCTGGAGTGGGAGCATCGTGCTCCCATATTTCAATACGATCCGCATCTACCCAACGCCAGGCTAGCCGCGCCTTGGCGATCTCCAAAATGGCTTGTTCACAAATCACCAGCACGGTGGGGGTAAAAATCAGGCAATCCACCCAGTGTTGGGACTCGATCTGTTCCTTCAGCACTTGCCGTTTGACATTCCGAAAAGTTCCGACGATGCCCATATAGGCTGCCATCAGTAAAAGAGGGATCAATAGGGGGAGACTCCCAGCAATACCATAATTTAGCAGGAGTACAACAACACCTGCCACAGTCAAATAGAAAATAAGCAAGAAAAGTTTGTCTCCGCGCGCCCATGACTTGCCGTTTCGAAATACCGCTGTCCTATCGGGGTACGACAGCTCCACGAGGTAGCCCCGTAACATGGCCACTATGAGGATAAGCCACAGCATGGGGAAGCGGTACGGCTTTACCCCTTCGAAGAAGATTGGAATCAACAAAAATAAAATGAATACTAAGGGGAGTTTTTCCTCGTGTCGGAAAATCCAATTGAAAAAAGACGTCACTCGGGACATGTTATATTTTTTGGAGCGGAATTCCGTTGTCAAGATAGGAAAAAATCCCAGTTCCCACAAACCCATCGGTCGAAAATAAGTGCTACTTAGTCCCCAGCGTCTTCAAACGGCCGTGATGCGCGTGGCGTTCGTCCGCTTCGAACCAGCCCAAGTAAGTCCCATCCTCATCGTAGTCGATCACCTTTCCGTTTTTGATGATGATACTGATCAAATTGTCCGTGTCATGCGCGGTCGGGTTTGTCTCTGCGACGGCGGTAGTGGTTTTGCACCAATTGGCCCAGGTAGCTTGTGGAATGGAGGTGTTCCCAGACGAGAGCTTGGGGCAGGTCCCCAAATAAGGGAAAGCCGCCGCCCAGCAGAATGGGGATGGTGGTGATGCGGAGTTCGTCGATCAAGTCCTCGCGCAAAAAGGCCTGGATGGTGCGACCACCATCGATGTAAAGCCGGTGGTAAGCCCGGGCGTGGACTTGGGCCAGTACGGCGGCGGGCGTACCACTCAGTAGCTGTACCTTTTCCGCCAAATCCGGGGGCAGCGACTGCAGGGAATGACTCAGTACAAAAACCGGTTTGGTGTAGGGCCATTCCCCACCAAAGCCCCAGACCGTTTCGAAGGTATGGCGCCCCATCACAATGGCATCAACCTCCGCCATGAGGGCGGCGTAGCCCAGGTCGTCCCCCGTGGGGTTGGGCACCAATTCCAACCAGTCCAGTTCACCCGCCTTGCCCGCGATGTAGCCATCCAGACTGCGGGCGATGAATACGATGTTTTTTTTAGCAGCCATCTTAAAATGTTGTTGTCGGCGAGGGAGTGGTCATTTGCGTTCCAAGGAGGCGCCACAACGGCGCGGCCCCCGTTCAATCCGTTTGAAAACAGCAGTAATTGTGTTTAAAGTCCAGGAGCAAACTCCCCTCCAACCAGGTCTCGTTGCCGATCAAAAGGTCTTTCTTATACTCGGGGTCGGTGTTTCTACTGGCTCTGATTTTGAGGTCCATCTGCCCATTCCAGCACACCCCGGATTTTACCGCAAAGGCGTAGTACTTATCCGTGTACGCGTACCCCCGAAATTCTTTTTCCACCGTCTTAGAAGGCTCCCGATCACCGGCGTTGAATCTTTCCGATTCGTAAATGTACGTAGAGGGGCTACCGGTATCGATAAACGCGTTGACGCGCTCCCCACTCAAAGCCACGCTAGTGACGGGCGTTAAGCCCAGGAGGTGAAAATTGGGACGCAACTCGGCAGAGCGGTCCTCGATTAAGGAGGCGATAAATTGTTGCTCGGCGTAGTCGAATTCGACTTGGTCAAAGAGCATCAAAAAGTCCAAGCCAAAAACGAGCTGATTGCGAATCCCAAATTGGGTAAAGACCCCATCCTCCACAATAAAACAAGGTACGTTTTCCAAGATGATGGAATCCCCCAGACTTATCCGGGGAATGAGACCGGAATCCCATTGCGACTGGTAAGCATTTCCGGTTAGGGTCTCTTCCATATCGAGCGAGTCGATGCGGATGCCGTGCTTTTGGGCGTAGGACCTCGACATGAGCGTGACCCGAACGCCGGTATCTAAAAATAGGGTATCCGCCACACCATTGATGGAACAGTTCGTATAGTAGTCATTGAAAAAGGGCAGGGTGATGCGGTTCGCCTTTATCTGATAGGCCATCCTTGGGTAGCGGAGAAAATTAAAGATGGGGTTCTGGATTTGCTCTTCGTATTCCAGGAGACTGGCGGCTTCCGCATAGCGCTTTTTTAGCACCAGGGTATTCGCCAACTCCTGTTTGATGTTTTCATTTTGTGGATCCTCATCCAATGCCTTTTTCATACTGGTGATGGCCTCCTCGTACCGGGCGTGGAGGAGGTAAAAGTAACCGTTGTATTCCGCAAACTCCGCCTCCTTGGCTTCGGCAAAGTAGTCAAAATTTGACTTCAAGTAATTGTTGTACTCCACCGACGGGCTTAATGTTTGCGCAAGCAGGGGGGCATGCGCAAGCATTACTAAAAACGGGATGAAATATCTCATGGTTATTGTAATTTTGGCTTCAAATGGCAGCTTACCTTTCCACCGAGGGTGGGAAGCACCGCGACAGCCCCTGGGCTAGCGCAGCTACTCGTAATACTCCAACTGGCGGAGGTGTTTTTGCCTTAGGGTGTCATTGACAAACTGGGTGCGCTCCAACCAGTTGGCGTAGGCGTCATCGCGCAGGTATTCGTAGGTTTTGATGCGTTTTCGTTTGCCCTTGGCATTTTCGTAAAAACCCTTGACCACCCGGTTCCGCTCGTCGTAATAGAGGCTGTCCAAACCCCGGTACTCGCCCTTGCTGTTTTGATAACTGCGCAGTACCTCGTTGCCCCGGTCATCGGTATAGATGGTCGACATCCAGGTGACTTGCCGGTCGGCATTGAGCGAGGCTTCTACCCTGCGGCCCGCCTCGTCGGTGTACAAGGTATCCAAGTTGGGCAAGGTATCCCCTTCTTCGTAGTATTCCGCTCCGATGGGTTGTTGCTCGGCATCGTACTTTCGGTACAATCGTAGGATGGTATCCCGCCGTTCGTTTATCCAAAAGAGTTCGGTTGAACGGCCATCGGCGCTAAAGTTTTCGATGGTAGCCCCGGTAAAAATAAGGGAATCGTTGCGGACGTCGTATTGTTCCTCCGTAACTTTTGCCAGCACGGGCATTGGTGTTTCAGTTGCCGTTGCCGTTTCACCGGCGGGCCCGCAGGCCACCGTGGCCAGGAGGCACCAAAGTAGCGCGGCCATTTTTAAGTTCATTTTCTCCATGATCTTCATTTTTTGATTGGGTAATTTAACAAGTTGATTCAGGGGTGTCTGACCCCCCCTAGCCAAAAAGGGCTCACCCAAAGTACCGAAGCGTTATGGGATCCGCCCAGCTAATATACGAGCCCAATACGATCTTGGATTGCCGCGCCTCACTGCCGCAGTTCGTAGGCGAGGGTATCCCGTAGGTTTTGTCCACTCCGTCCGGCAAAGGTACCCGCCGCAGTAGCGAGCAGGCTTTTGCCCGCCAGCTGGATCACGGAGGCGCCGTGCTCTTCGTCCCAGGCGCAGTGAAAATAACAGGTGAGGTACTTGAATCCATTTTCTCCCACATCGTGAATCACCACGGCTTCCGGGTAGCAGCTGCGCCGGATAAAATCGGCGGGCGTATAAGGATTTTGGTCCGCTCGTTCCGCCATTTGCTTGGCCAGTTCGAAGCCCCGACCGGAGTCGCCCTGGCCAAAGGTATAGGTACACAGGGCCCTTAGCATCTCGGTTTCGTAAAGGTGGGGCAGTCGCAACAAATGCACCAGGCTGGTCCGGTATTCCTCCACGTTGCGGTCCGTCAGTTGGGGAATTTCTAGCTCCACGGCGGGTCGGGGATGGACCTTTGGATCGCTGAGCTCAAAATAGTCCCGGTCGTAAACGCTGCCGTCCAAGTTCCAGGGAACGTAGCGATAGTGAAGGTCCCAATCGGTGGCGAAGGCCAGCGATTGGGGCAAGGGAGCGATTCCGTGGTTCAACAATTGTACGAGTAGGTCTTCCAGCATTGGTACCTGCGATTTGGTAGGTAGAGACTACGCCAACACATCACTCAATCACCACCTTCTGACTGCGCAGCGCACCCGCTTCGCTGATGACCCGGAGCACGTAAATACCGGGGGCCAGACCATCGGTTGACAAATCGAGGATCGGCAAAAAATTACCCGGAAACTGCCGGACCAATTGGCCCGAGATGGCATACATTTCGACGGTGCGGATGGCAGTTTCGGGCCAACTCAGTACGACGTGATCGCTAGCCGGATTAGGAGCTACTCGCAGGGCCGTACCTGCGCTGGATAGGGACGCCGCGGTCGCCTGTAAGCTGGAGTTGGTAGGCGGCGCGCTGGCTACCGAGACACAAGAACTGAGGTGGCGAATCACAAAATCGTTTTTACTCTCCCCATTGGTCGTATTGATCGACAGTGCCGGAATATCCGCCTTGACTTCGGAGACATTGGCGGCGAGGGCGACGTCTTGGATTTCCCGACCGTGGAAGGAGTGGTGAAACAAATCCTGCCCCGGATGGACCGCCGGAGAATAGCTGCTGATGTAAATCGGCGGATCGTCGCTGGACAGGTGGTACAGCATATCCACATCCTGGCGGTACTGGATCAGCGCGGGATCGTGGATGATTTGGTAGATGGAATCCAGGCCTCCATAAAAATTCGAAGCGCGTTGGTAGCCCAGCAGGTTGACCATGCTATCGAGGGTGTAGTTGGTGCCCATCCCGTCAAAATTATCGAAGATCTCGGTTTCCCACCGGTACAGGTCGTAGGTGGATTGACTGCCGTTGAGCACCACGGCGCAGACCCGTGTGGATTCGCGCAGTACGGGATCGCTGGCGCCGGGATCGGCCATATTGGGGCGGGTTCCCAACCACAAACTGGTACCGGCACCGGCCGAGCCTCCGGTCAGGGCGATGCGCTCTGGGTCGATCTTGAGGTCGCTGGCGTAGTAGCGGACAAACTGGAGGGCCCGTTTGGAATCGCTAAGGCATTTGATCACGCCGTCGGGATCGGGCTGGTTGGTGGCGATGAGGCGGTAACCAAAGCTGGCGTAAGCGTAGCCATTTTCGAGGAAGTACTTGATGTCGGCCCGACGGCTAGCGGTGCCGTAGGCGGCGTTGGGACTGCCCCCGGTAAAGCCACCACCGTGGATGAAGACGACCAGGGGATAACTGCCCGTCGTATCGGGTAAAAACAGGTGGAATTTTTGCTTTTGGGGTTCGATGTTGTCGTACTTTATATTGTGGGCGTTCAGGGGATTGGGGCTATTTATCCCGTGGGATGGGGGAATGGGGTTGAACTGGGGGTTGATTTGGGCCAGGGCCAAGATCGGAGCCAGCAGTAGGAAAAGACAGAGGAGTTTGACTTTGGGGGGAAGCATGAGTTTCTGATTTAGCGTAGAGAAATACCCCGATACCCAACGAATGGGAAGCCAGCATCAATGGCGAGCGGATCGTTCGGGGTTTGATTTGGTTCTATCTAAATTAAGCTTCTTTGCCCACATTTTATAGGGGAGCGCGGAATATGTGCTGGTTTTTCCGCGCCAGGGACCGAGCGAGCCCAGCCTCCGGTTTAGGATTTGCGAAAGCGCTCGTATTCGGTCTTTGTCAAACGACACTGGATCAGGGTGTGGTAGCTTCCGTTTTTCTTGGTGTGGTCCACCAGTACCCCTTCCTCTACCATTCCGTTCTTACGCATGACCTTTCCCGAGGCTGGATTGCTCCGCAGGTAGGTCGCAAAGATTTTGTGTAAGCCCAACTGCTCAAAACCAAATTGCAGCAGCCCCGCCGCCGCCTCGGTCGCATAGCCCCGATTCCAAAAAGGGACCCCCACCCAGTAGCCCAATTCCGCCCGATCAAAAGCCGGCTGAACGTGCAGGCCCATTCCCCCGACAAACTCCCCCGTCGCTTGGAGGCGGATGGCGAAGGTATACTGGCTTTTCTGCTTAACGCCCTGATGGGCACTATTGATCCAAAAAATGGCATCCTCCTCGCGGTAAGGATGGGGAATATTAAGGGTCGTATCCGCCACCTCACGCTGGCCAGCGTAGGCCACGATGTTGGGAACATCCGAGAAGACGAGCGGTCCCAGGACCAGCCGCTCGGTGTGGATTTGGGGGAAAATCGTCATGCGCTTTAATCATTTTTTTGACAAGTTGTGGTGTGGAGCGAATCTCAACGGTTCATCGCGATCCAATTTCTACCGGGTCTAACCCTAAAGTGCCGATAAGCGTTCATCCAGGGGACGCGAATGGCAAAAAAGTGATCGACCAATTGTTGGGTGATCAAATGATGAACGTGGGTAACGTCATCGGCTTGCTCCCAGCCCAAGCGGTAAAAGGCCACCGCATCGGCCAAGCCCTCGTAGAAATCGGTCCGGTAGTATTTCTCATCTCCCTCCGATAATTCCGGCGTTAACTCACCCGCCGCCAAAGCAGCCTCGATGTCGATCCAGAACAGATCCGTCGCCAGATACACCTTGCCCGCCACCCGCCGGATGGCCCGGACCACCGTTTTGAAATGACTAAAGATACGCCAGACCCGACCAAAGGTAAAGGGCGGCAGGTCCAGGTCCGCCCGCCCGGAGCAGTAAAAAGCCAAGTGCCGAAAATCGCGTTCCGAAGCGTGGAACAATTCCCAGGAGGGGTCCTTAATGTGAAGGTCGTAGTATTTGTTACGCCGGTAATCCTCCCCCACCCGATCGGACAATCGGAAGCGATCGCCGATTCGGACCTCCCGACCACTCGATAGCTGAACGGTCTCCAACGAGGGTGCTTCCGCCGTCAAATCGCGAAAGTCTTCCGCCACCATCGGCACTGCGGTGAGCTCGTCCAGACTGATTTCCCGATCCAATACCTCCTCGACCAGATCTAGAAAAGCGCCCACCAAGGATTCTCCCCGCAGGTGCGTATAGTGATCCATTTGATCGATCCAGGATTGCGTACGGAAATCAATGTGGTGCACCCGGTCCAGGTACCGCGCCAGGTAGTAGCGGGGGTCATCCCGGCGCTGCTCGAAAGCCGAGGAGAGGCCATCGAGAAAATAAAACAGGTGTTCCTCTTCGTAGCGAACCAGCATCAGTCGGTAGCTTCGCAAGCGTTCAAATAGGGCTTTATTCATTGGGGGAGTTTTGGCTTAAACATCAAAGGCATTGGAATCAAATTGGTCCCGGTAGCGCTGTTTTACTCCTTTGATAAAATTGGCTTTGTCATCGCGCATCTGATCGAGTTCCGCCCCCTTGCGCATTATGGTATTCCAATCCCGCAGGTTTGCATCACTCCACAGGGCCAACTCCACAATCACGGGAGTCAGGGCCAGCCCTTTCTCGGTAAGTTGATAAAGATTGGTCTTTTTGTTATTGGGAAGCTTGGACTTGGTCACCAGGTGCGCCTCTTCGAGTAGCTTGAGTTTGGCGGAAAGGATATTGGTCGCAATGGCCTCGTCACTTTCGATAAAATCCTTAAAGGTCCGCCGGTCTTCCAGCAGCATTTGTTTGACGAGGACCAACAACCAGCGATCCCCCAGCACGTCGAGGGCGGAAGTAATCGGACAATCGCAGCGAAATTTGAATGCCATGTTATAAAAGCGTTAATTTTTACTTGCAATCTGCAATTTATTTCAAAATTACTTGCGCATTGCAAGTAATTTTACGATTTTGATTGCAAATCAAAAGTAATAAAAATCCAATGATGAAACAATGCTTTGCCACCCTAGTGCTCGCCGGCCTCGTCTTCGCCGGTGTGGCCCAAGCTCCAATGAGTAAAAGCACAATGGCTGTTGCTCCCATTTCTAACTCCAAACCGCTTAACATGACCCACCAAGAAAAGATTCACCAATTACTCGCTGCGGTCAACGCCGCCGATCCCGAGGCGGCCCGTAGCGTCCTCGATCCCGATTACCGACAACACAACCTGCTCATCCCCGACAAAGCGGCGGGCTTGCTGTCGCTCTTTCCCCTGATTCGGGAACAAGGGCTGAAGGTCCAGACGGTTCGCCTGCTTGTGGATGGCGACTTGGTCGTGGCCCACAATTTTTGGACCAATGCCCAACTCCTCGGGGCGCCCGAAGTCGTCAGTTTTGATGTATTCCGTATCGGAGCGGATGGAAAAATCGCGGAGCACTGGGACGCGCTCATGCCCAATACGCCCCCCAATCCTTCGGGCCGTAGCCTCACGAGTGGTTCCAATCAAGTGACCGATCGGGAAGCGACCGACCGCAACAAGGCGACCGTCCAAAAGCTGTTCCACACCATCATCAAGGGCAGCCAGGCCGAAGTGGGTGCGGTGGTACAGGAGCACTTCCGGCCCGATTATCACCAACATACCCCCAGCGCTGCCGATGGCATCGAGGCGGTCTTCGCGGCTTTTGCGCGGGAACAGTGGGTCTACCACCGACAACACCGGGTGATTGGCGAGGGTAATTTTGTACTCTCCATCTCGGAAGGCACGGCCCAGGGAGTCCCCTCGGTGTTTTACGACCTCTTGCGTTTTGAGGAGGGAAAAATCGTCGAACACTGGGACGTCATCCAGGCCATCCCTACGGAAAATTTGGCCAATGGCAATACGATGTTTGGCTTCTAAGCCAGCCTTTGAAGAAAGCTCAGGTGAGCCCGCCCTTTCCTTGCCAAGGGGGCGGGCCTCCGTTGGCTTGGGCGCAGCTCTTTACCCCTCATCTTCTTCCAATTCCCCCACTCGAAAGCCCAGCCTTTGGGTGGCCACCCATTTAAACTGTCGCTTCCAAACTTCCCATTCCTCATCTTCCATCCGCGCACTAAAGTGCAGGCCCGCCGGTTCGATGGACGCCAGTACGTGCTTTTCTTCCTCTAAAAAGCTAAACCAATAAGGCAACCCCGGATTGGCCGCCACTCCTTTCGGTCCAAAGCCCAACCAGCCCTCCGTCGCTTGATAAATCGCCACGATTTCCCGATCCCACCGCTCCGGAGAAAAGTGGTGCCAATAAATATTGAGGTTCATGGATTGGTCAATCATATTAAAATCTTGTTAGCATTTAGGATTTGCTTTTGGACCGACGCTTTTTCTTTTTCTTGGACTTTTTGCCCAGGTCTTTTTCGACGTGGAGCCAGGTGTAGCCACCGTCGGTCTGCATCACGGTACTGATGTTGGTGCGGGTTTCCAAATTGATTTTGGTAAAGTATTTTTTGTAGTACCAAACGAAAAATATACCGCCGAGGGTAGGTTGGTCGACGTCGGAGTAATTGAGCCAAATCTCGCGGGGCTCCCCGACTTGAAAGCCCCGAAAGGCCCCCTGGTAATGGGTGTGCTCCGCCAGTAGGCGCTGCCCCGTCGCGTCGAAGCGGTAGTAGAACTCGCCGCCGTAGATGGCCGTGGCGTTGGGCTGAAAGGCGGGCAAAAGCCAAACCTCGATCTCGTTTTGTTCCGTTTGGCGGACGTATTGATTGAACCGGAGGTTGAGCGTATCCTGGAGGGGCGCCAATTGTTGGACGGCGTAGGCCAGCGCGCGGGCGAAGGGATTCAAGCGGGCGGAGTCGGTGGCTTCGTAGACGCGCCGGATGTGGTAGTTGGAATCGAGGTGGTATAGGAATACGGGGCGAAAGTTGCCGGCTTCGTACTTCCCGTAGTAGGCCCGCCAGGTATTGCCTTCCGGCAGGCAAACCCATACCTCGCCCAACTGTGCCAATTCTGCGGGATCGGCCACCATGACGCTATCGCTGGTCCACCAGGCGATCAGGTCGTATTCAAAAAGAAATTCCGCGACTTCCACTTTTTCGTTAAAGTCTTGAATGTCGAAGGTTTGCGCGGTCAGGGGAAAGGTGGAGAGGCTGACTAGAATCAGTAGGATCGTTCTTTTCATAACTTTTTCCAAAATTTACAACGGGCCCTTAAAAGTAATAAATTCTCCCGGTACTTGCGGTCGCATTATTTTTTTTCAACAATGCTATCCTTCTGTATGCTCCGGGAATTAAGAAGCAACAGAATACGTCTCGCTAAGGTGCGTCAGCAAGTATGCCAAGCTGCGCGGCCTGATCGGTGGTGTTTTCCAGCCCTACGGGAATGGAAAACGACCCACTGATCCTCTCCTAGTTTTCAACACTCTTTTGACGAAAAGCAACTCTCCGTAGGATTCCAACACTGGCCCTCCAGGGCCGTGCTGATACCAATTAGCAATTTATCACCACTAAAAATACCAATGATGAAAAAGCCATTAGTCGATTTCCAAAACGCAAAGACCAAGGTGACGCTCCTGGCCGATGCGCAACAACAGCAACTCAAAGGCGGGGACATCGTCGTCGAGGACCTCATTGACGGGGTGTAGGGCAGCTCCGTTAACCAACGTTCAGCATTTATTTTTTAACTAAAAAAATACAACCAGTATGAAAAAATCATTGCGTCAACTGCAATTGCCAACCCAGGCGAACAAAGTCCTCACTAAGCAGCAACAACAACTGCTCAAAGGCGGAGACATCGTCGTCGATGACATCGTCGACGGTAAATAGATAATTCAGGCTCCGCTAACCAAACCATGATAGTAATAC
>CALCCH010000547.1 GCA_937899855.1 uncultured Saprospirales bacterium
GTCATGCTTTGGGGTGGCGGGTTGAGCCCGCGAGTCAGTAAGCCTAGCTGGGGCTGATGGGGGCGGAGCAGCAGTTGCGTTTTCGGGTTTTCCCACCACCGGGTCAGAACGAAGGCCAATTGGAAGCGGTCGTGGAGCTGGCGACGGGCCGGTACACACAGGATCTGGTCACCATTGCTTACGAACACATTCCCACCCAGTCGGTCTTGCGACCGGCCCGCGCCAAGGTGGTGAAGATCGATCTCAAGAAGGAAGGCGACCGGGTGGGTTACATCATGGGGGCGGGCGATGAGGTACCGGCCAGTTTGCGCCAGATCGGCTATGAGGTCAGTCTGCTGGAAGGTCGGGAAATCAACCTGGCCCGGCTCCAGAGCTTTGACGCGGTCATCCTCGGCATTCGGGCTTTCAATACGATAGACCGTTTGAAATTCCAACGCGAGGATTTGATGCGTTACGTCGAGGAAGGGGGTACGCTGATTGTTCAGTACAATACCAACCGGCGGATGGTGACGAAGGAGGTAGGCCCCTACCCCCTAAAACTATCGCGCGATCGGGTGACGGTAGAAGAAGCGGAGGTCCGTTTTCTCCAACCCGATCACCACCTGCTGCGTTACCCCAACCGCATTACGGAAAAAGACTTTACGGGTTGGGTCCAGGAACGCGGACTCTATTTCCCCAATGAGTGGGACGAGCGCTACGAAGCCCTTTTCTCCCTCAACGACCCGGGAGAAGATCCCAAGCAGGGGGCCCTGCTGGTGACCAAGTACGGCAAGGGCCATTACATCTACACGGGCTTTTCCCTCTTCCGGGAGTTGCCCGCCGGAGTAGCGGGCGCCTACCGCCTGATCAGCAACATGATTTCGATCGGGAAACAGCCCTAGGCGCGGTGCGTTTTTTCAATTTTTGCGAAAAAAAATAAAATTTTTTAGTGCTGACTATCAGGTAGTTAGCACATCAAAAATAAATTCTTATAAACTGTTTTTATGGAATGGAAAGGTCAAAAGCGTCTATGTAAGGTCTTTTCCCTGATTCTAGAGCGTGGGAGAGACGATGATTTTTCCACGACCAGGATCAGGAACCTGGGTCTGGGTAATGGCGCTATGCTGCGGCGTGGTGGCTATGAAGGGGGATGGCAAACGGTCATGCCTTGAGGGTGGGACCCACCCCCGGCCCGAACTGTATCTCGGCCCGATTCGATGGCCCAAACCAAGTCCCAAACCAAGTATGTTTGCACCAAGTCCCAAACCAATTATTCAACTGCCCCCGAAGCGCTCAGTCCCCAGCGTCTGAGCAGCAAATACCAACTCGACCAATACATTAAAAACCATGACCCAACCCCAACCCGACGATCATCCCCCCGTCTTCCGCACCTGGAACCAAGTGTACGGCTTTGTCCTCCTGCTCCACGTGCTCATCATCAGCCTATTTTACCTACTTACCCAGAGTTATACCTAATTCCCTACCCCCATCCCTATGAGTAACATCGACTGGCTCGTCCTTATCGGCACCCTTTTATTCATCGTCCTCTACGGCGTTTGGAAAACCCGCAACATCAGTAGCGTCGAGAGCTACCTGCTGGGGGATCGCGACCTCAAATGGTGGACCATCGGGCTGAGTGTGATGGCCACCCAGGCCAGCGCCATCACCTTTCTTTCCACCCCCGGACAAGCCTACGAGGATGGAATGCGCTTTGCCCAATTCTACATCGGCCTGCCCGTAGCCATGGTCATCCTTTGCATCTTCGTCCTCCCCATTTATTACCGGCTCAAGGTCTACACCGCCTACGAATACCTCGAAGGGCGTTTTGACCTGCAAACGCGTACCCTGGCCGCCATCCTCTTCCTCATCGGACGGGGGCTAGCCGCGGGCATCACAATTTACGCCCCGGCCATCATCCTTTCTACCATCCTGGGTTGGAACCTTTCCCTCACCATCATCCTCATCGGCGCGGTAGTGATCATGTATACCGTCCTGGGGGGAACCAAAGCGGTCAGCCAAACCCAGGAGCAACAAATGATCGTCATCCTCAGTGGGCTCGTCATCGCTTTTTTTATCCTGCTCAGCCAATTGCCCGCCAACGTACACCTCAGTGATGCGCTCGGTGTGGCGGGAAAGATGGGAAAACTCAAGGTCATCGACTTCAACTTCGATTGGTCCAATCGCTACAATTTCTGGTCGGGAATGCTGGGAGGGACCTTTCTGTTTTTGTCCTATTTTGGAACGGACCAAAGCCAGGTACAACGCTATTTATCGGGGAAATCGCTCACCGAAAGTCGTTTGGGACTCCTGTTCAATGGGATCTTTAAAGTCCCGATGCAGTTTGGCGTTTTATTCGTCGGGCTGATGGTGTTCGTCTTCTTCCTGTTTGAGCAACCCCCGGTACACTTCAACCAGGCGAATCTGGAGCAATTGCGAGGTACCGCCTACGAAGCACCGCTGGAAGCCTTAAAGGTACAATCCACGACGGTGTTCGAACAAAAACGCAGCGCCATCGACGCCTTGATTCAGAGCATGCGGGCCGAAGACCAAGCCGCCATTAGCCAGGCCCAACTGCGGGTCAAAACCTTACACGACCAAGACCTCCAAATCCGCGAATCGGTACGGGAGCTGATTGAACAGCACGACCCCCAGCTCGAAACCAAGGACGACGATTACGTCTTTATCAGCTTCGTGATCAACTACCTTCCCGTCGGTATGGTGGGGCTCCTACTCGCCGTCATCTTCTCGGCTGCCATGTCCTCTACCGCCTCCGAACTCAATGCCCTGGCCACCACCTCGGTCATCGACATCTACCGACGCTCCCTCGCCCCCGACCGCAGCGACCGCCACTACCTCAATGTCTCCAAAATCATGACCATCCTCTGGGGACTCCTGGCCCTGGCTTTCGCCGCCTTTGCCTCCCTCTTCGATAATTTGATCGAAGCCGTCAACATCGTCGGATCGGTCTTCTACCCCATTATTTTGGGCATCTTTATGGTCGCCTTTTTCCTAAAAAGCGTAGGCGGACGGGCCGTCTTCATAGGAGCGCTACTCGGCCAAGTTAGCGTCGTCACCCTGTACTTTCTCGACCACAACGAATACATCAATCTGGCCTACCTGTGGCTCAATATCATCGGCTGTTTTATCGTCATGATCCTGAGCGTCATTTTCCAGCAGTTACTCCCCGAAGAGCCGCTGGAAGATCCAACCTAAAACAACAGCGGGGCGAGAAGTAACTTCCCGCCCCGCTGGCTGTCTAGGCTACGCCATGGTAGCTCTACTTAGGACTTTTTACCCATCCCAGTCATCTTCTCCTTCCACCTGGTAATGTTCTTGGTGTTGCTGCGAACGTAGTCCATATTGCCCGCTTTCTCCGCCGCCATCTTCGAGCGCTCGGCCGTAGCTACGGCCGACTTGTAGTCGCCTAATTTGGCCTCGATTTGACTTTGGAGCTTCAACTGCCAGTACTTGGCGTCCATCTCGTTGGCCTTCTTGGCCCAGCTCAGGGCCTGGCTCAGGTCTTTGTCGTTGTTGTAGTAGTAGCGAGCGGCGGTGTAGTACTCCCCACGGGTGGTTCCCGCCATCGCACTTTCGATATCCTTGAGTACTTTACTGTCCACTTCTACTTCAATGGGTACCCGGACCATGGTATCGTCCCAAGCCAGGATCAGGTGGCCGCTCTTATCGCGCAGGTGGCCCACATCAATGGTAAAGGTCTCCATTGAGTAAGCCGTTTTCTCCGACTTAACCGTTACGCGAAGGGCATCTTCCGAGGTCAGGTAATCCTTACCTCCCGTCCCCCAGTAGGTGAGGTTTTTGTGGAAAACGATGGTCCATTCATTGGCATTGGGGATGGTGTAGAGCGCGTATTTGCCTTTGGGTAGGTCTTGCCCGGCAATTTTCACGTCATCGCTGAACTCGATCTTGGTAGAAGCATTGGCCCCCGTCCGCCACATTTCACCGTAAGGCACCAAACCATCGGCGGCAAAGATCGTCCGATCCTTCTTACCGGGCCGGGAGTATTCGATCGTCACCTCGGTCAGGCCTACCATCTGCTCGATTTTGGCCATCGGGCTGGGTGCCGGCGTATTGATCTGAGCGTAAGTGCTGGGTAAGCTGAACAAAGCCAGCAAGCAAAATGCAGTGAATAATTTTTTCATGTTGAAATGATTTTTTTAATGGTTGTAAGAGAATGCGATTGTCGTTTTTGCCGGGCAAAATTACAAATTTAGCCCCATTACAATCATTTTATTATCCTTCTTAACAACTCGTTTAGTGCTTGGTTGTCGAAAATGGCCGCCGCACGACACGATAATACCACCAGCCCAGTCCGATTCCCAGCAGCGCCAAAACCCCCAACCACCGGGGGATCAGGGGGGTACGCACTGGCAGCGGGGTCGAAGAACCGATGATGGTGAGGTTGGCCCAGTAGGCGGGGCGGGCGTAGGTGGCGTGCGCCTGAAGATAACGCAACTTGGCCTTTAGTAGGGACAGGTACATGCAGACTCCCACCTTGAAGTTTTGGTAAAAGGCGAGGTGGATTTCTATATTGCAGGCATCGGAGGCCGT
>CALCCH010000548.1 GCA_937899855.1 uncultured Saprospirales bacterium
CCTTCCCTCAGCCGCCGGCCCCTCTTGTTTGCGGGTGATCCGAGAAGGCCCTCACCCGCAAAATCGATTCCCTCCATCTGGAACTTGGCGACCGCGACCAAACCATACAACGCCTGCTGTCTCAGGACAGCAGTACTATCAGCGGCCAGGGCGCTTACGTCTACCGGGGCCGTCCCGTCTACGAAGTTGACATCCTCTTTGCCTTCGATCGCTACCAGCTGTCGGCCACCGCCCGGCGCCAGCTGGACGATTTGGTGACCTTCCACCGCGATGACTGCGACCACTGCGAAATCGCCCTACGTGGCTTTACCGACGCCACCGGTAGCTTTGACTACAACAAAAACCTCAGCGAAAACCGCGTCCTCAAAGTGCTCCTCCACCTGGTCAATGCCGGCGTAGATCCGACCCTCATCTCCAGTACGTACTTCGGGGAGCTGGGCGACGGACCGGACGACCGTCGCAAGGTGGCCATTCAGGTGGTGGACAAGAACCTTTCCAAAGCCCGAAAGAAAGAGATCCGGCCCTGATGGTGATTTACTCGTGTTCTAGGCTGTCTACATTTCTTTAGCCTCCCCACACAACGAAGCGAGGAGTCGGGCGTTATAGAAAAGTGGATCACAAAAAAGATACTATGAAATTAAAGCTACTATCCGGCCTCCTCCTCTTGGCCACCCTCAGCACCGCCCAAACCCTCGCTGACACCCAACGCGTAGCCCTACGGGTCTACCAAGAAACTGCCGATACCGTATACGTCAAGGTCCGACGCAACGGGCGGGGGCAAATCAAGTATCTCGAACAAGCTTACACGGTCCGGGAGAACGGACGTACGTACATCTGCGGAGAGCATTACCGGCTGGGGAAGCAATGGTTTCGGACACGCTTCCTAGAAACGCGGGAGCAAAATAAAAGGGGTAAAGCTAAACTCGTACTGACCGCAACGGGGTCCTGGCCAGAATACAATCAGCGGGGCCAGCTACAGCGTCTTTTCAACTATCAGAATGATGAGAAATCGGATCGATTCCATGCCTACAGCTACTTCCCCGATGGTAAGTTTCGTTTCCTGGCCGAATTTCACGAAGATAAGATCCAAAACTTCCTCGCCTATCACTATCCCAACGGCCGCGAATTCGACTTTGGGGAATTGAGCAATGGATCGGGAAGCTATCGATTGTTGGATGATCAGGGGCGGCTTTGCGAAATCTGCCGGGAGGATCCCGAAATGTTCTTATTCCACCAAATCTATCCTGCCGTTTTTGAAGCGCACAAATTTGACCCCTACGAGCGGGTAGAGTAAACGGATACACCATGAAACCATCATTGCTACTGCTATTCCTGGGCTGGGCCCTAAGCGGCTCCACCCAAACCCTGGCCGATCTTCACACCGTCGAGCTTCGCATCCTAAAGTACGAGGCCGACACCATCCGGATGGACCTCAAATTTGACAAAGCGGGCCGCATCAAGTACCTGGAGCAGTGCTACGATGTGATTGAAAATGGCAAAACCTACGTCTACTGGGAGGAGTACCGGCGGGGACGGTTTTGGTACCGTTACCGGCTGGAGGAGGTTCCGACCAAATGGAAGGATGGAGAAGTGACGGCCTCTGAGCTGTCTACCGAAGGGACGCAGTACCGCTACAACGAGGAAGGGCGGATTTGGCTGGTTTACCATTTCGTGGGGGATGAACTGGTGGAACCCATTTACGAATACGGTTACTACGCCAATGGTCAGTTGCAATTTATCGTTGAGCTGCGGGATTACCAGGTCTACAACTTTGTCGAGTACTTCGATACGGATGGGCAAGATTTTGATTACGGGGATTTTCGCGATGGGGTAGGGGACTTTTTGATGCTCGATGAAGCGGGTAATCCCTGTCTGTCTTGCGCCGGCCGTAAAAAACTGAATGGGAAGTTGGCGAGCAAACAGTCCAGGGTCAAGGATTAGGGTGGGGCTAGATTTGAGCTGGGGATTTGGTTTTGTAGAAATTTTGTTGCAGCTTTAGTTACTCCATCAATCTAAAACCCCTCATGGCTACCGAAAACGACACCCCTATCTTTTACTGTATCTATGGTGAAACGGACGAAGCCGAGAAAAAAGAATTGTCCGATCACCTTTCTAACTTATACCTTCAGCATCAACTCCAGCTCGATTTTAGTGGGAAAATTGGCCCTCAGGTGGGCCTCGATTTGGCCGCTTCGCCAGCCCTCCATCGCGCTGACTTTGTTTTTATCCTGATGAGTGCCCAACTGTTGGCCCTGCCGCAGCTACACGATAACATCATACCCCAGATCCTTGACTTACACGCCCGTGGCAAATTGAAGTACCTGCCCATCATTCTCCGCTACTGTGACTGGCGCCATACCCCCCTGGCCAATGTGGGAATCCTACCCCGCGATGGCGCCCCCATCAGCTCCTTTGCCGACCCCAGCTTTGCCTGGCAAAGCATTACCGAAAGCGTCAGGAGGCTCCTGCGCCGTTTCCACCGGGACCGCGTTGCTTAGAAGCCCGCCGGCTGCCATTCCCTCCATTTGACGGCTGACGCCAGTATCATTGCGGAATTTTGGGTACTTTTAGGTGGTGTCTTATAAATGCTTTTGGAGGAAGGTGGTCCAGATTTTGGTTCTCGCCGAGCCTTATTCCGAGCCAAATAGCTCTGGCTATTCGGCTCGGAATAGTCGACGGAGAGGTTCTAAAGATGGATCAGATTCACCGATGGGTATTGGTAAGATATAACCTAATTTACAAATGAACGCCATGGTAAAGCTCAGTCGGCTGGAGATTGTAAAAAGTGCGGAGACCCTGGATTTGATCCTACGTCCTCCCCGGCCCCACGTCTTTTACTTGGCCGTACTGGCCCTCCTCACCTTACTGACCCTGGCCTTCCCCGCCGGATTGCTGTGGCGGGGCGTCTTCGACGAAGGCAGCATCCTTGGCTTCCTGCTTTTTATCCTGATCTTTTTATTTTTCTCCCGTTTGTTGTTGTGGAATGCGGCGGGCCGGGAAATCCTGCGCTTTACCCCGGATGAGGTTTGGCAAATCGTCGATTACGCCTGGTTTCGCGAAACGGAGGAATACCCCCGGATCGTCGGTGTCGAGTTCGTATTGACACTGATTCTCGAAAATGCTCCCATCCCCACGGATACCACCGTACTGGTTGAGGGATGGACCCGGGTACCGGAGCGGGGCCGCCTCGCCCTGTGGAGTGGGGAAGACCTGCTGCTGGAGAGCAATCTCGCATTGGGGCGTGCGGATTGGGAAAAAGCCCGTTGGGAAATCGCGCGGGTGTTGGGCGCGGATTGAGCGGCTGCTTGGGGTGGGGGAACCAAAAAAAAGGTAAAAATCGTTTATCGGTAGGACGAGTGGCTTGGGAATCTGGCTACTACGGCGCCGCTCCCCCGCTCACAATAGCGCCACCGCCCTTTCGGCGAGCATTCGTTCCACCCAGCCGGCAAAGTGGTGGGAATTTTGGAGGTGGTAAATGGAAACCATACAACAAACTAAAAATATCATGGCTTATGTTACTTAATCGTTCCCTCAAATTCTTGATTCTCGCCAGTGGCTTGATCCTCGCCCTGCTTCCGCTTTCCGCCCAAACCGTCCGCGTGGGGGCAGGCTGGGAAGTTAAAATCGGGCAGGGGATGGGATCCTACGGCATCGTCCGGCAGCTGGTGAGCTGCGATACGCTCCAGCACAATGGGCAGGTCTACCACTGGCTAGCGGTCAGTGGCTCCGATTGTGGCCCCAGCGGCTACGTCCGTGAGGACAGCCTCCACGAAAAGGTTTACTTTATCCCGGCCGACGATCCCAATTTGGAGGAGTTGCTGATCGCGGATTATTCCCTGGAGGTGGGGGACAGTTTTTACTTTCACAATGGCGCCGGTTGGCAAACGGTAGAGGAGGTCCGCGTGGCGGAGTTTGAAGGAGCGCCACGTCGTTTTATCGGCTTTCCGCCCACCACCATCGATGGCTTTTGGGAGGACTACGGCTCGGTCCGATCGGGGTTGGTGCCGCTCTGTGAGGGCTTTACCCGGGTAGACGATTATTACGAGGAGGAATTGGACTGTACCCTAGTCAATTCGCAGGTGGAGCCGGATTTGGAAACGGTGGCCCTGTTTCCCAACCCCCTGGAGGATCAACTGTGGGTACGCCTCCCCCCGGAGCTGGGCACTGGGGAAGGCGACTGGGAACTGGCGGTGTACGGCATTGGGGGGACGTGTTGGTGGCGGGGCGCGCTCGCTGGGCAGGCCCTCGAATCCCTGTCCACTACCGACTGGCCCGCGGGCCTCTTGGTTGCTCAGTTGAGTCGGGGAGGGGAGCGACGGATTTTTTACCTGTTGAAAAACGGTAGCCAGTGATGGTGTTCGAAACCAAAACCGATGAAGGGCTGCGTTGGGGCTACCGCCCCTTTAGCTTGCTGGCTACGGCCCTCGTATTGGCCGTGGTGGTTCTTTTCCAAGCGACCTGGCCCTACGGGCTGGGGGGGATGCTGGCAGTGCTGCTGCTGGAAGTAGCGCTCTGGTACCTCCTGACGGTGTCGCAGCCCCAGCGTT
>CALCCH010000549.1 GCA_937899855.1 uncultured Saprospirales bacterium
GGCCCCGCAGGTCTTCCAGCGAGTTGATTTCTCGATTGAACCAACCCCCCATCTGCACCCCCGTATTGCCCCCCAGTAGGGGGACCAAGCCGTACTCCGCGTACAGCTCGCGCCACAACTCCATCCCCCCGCCACAGATGATCCAGGCGTTGAGCTGCTGGGCATTCATCCCAAAGGGGACCGAGGCAAAAAACTGGGTGGCCGGGTCCTTCCCCGCCCAGTAGTAAGCCGCCCCGGAGCCGATTTCGGCCGCCCCGCTACGCACCGCATCGAAGGCCTCCAGAGGAGGGACCAATTCGCCACCGCCGTACACGCGGATGTCCATGCGTCCGCCAGAGAGCTCGCGCACCCAGTTGGCAAAGAGCGTACAGCCCTCGCCCAGAACCGGAAAGTTGGGCGGCCAGGTGGTCACCATTTTCCAGCGGTAGCGATCACCCGATAGGATGCTCGGACCACCCTGCTGCTGGGCGGTATTTTTACCCCCCAATATTCGGATAGCAAAGGGCAGAGAGATCGTGCCGAGGGCCAGACCACGGAAGAAGTTTTTACGAGAAAGCTTGGCCATGCGTTTGGATTTAAGGGCTTACTGCCCACAACATAAGGTAAAGCCAAATGGGCAAATTGCAAAAATTATCGCGAGCGACTTCCCGCTACTCCGCAAAAATATTTTCCGCGATTCGATTAAACATTCACATATCTAAATGACTTTCTATTTGGTGAAAACTCCAATTGACCCTATATTTGATACCCGAATGAAGACGCATTTCAACATTAAATTTCTGGAAAACGCTACGGAAACCCTCCGGGCCATCGCCCATCCCATGCGCATCGCCATCGTGGAATTGCTCCACCGCAACCACAGTATGTCGGTCACCGAAATTTACGAACAGCTCGAAATCGAGCAGGCCATCGCTTCGCATCACTTGCGAATACTGAAAAATAAGCAGGTGGTCCAGGTATCCCGGCAAGGAAAAAATTCCTTCTACTCGCTCGAAAACGAAGATTTTCACACCATCATCTAGGTGATGAAGAAGTTCCTCTCAGCCCCCGCACTCCCCAGTTCTTTCCTCCTCTAATTTTCTTCGGTCTTCCCCCCATCCACCACTTTTTTTTTCGAAAGGCTAGAAAAAACCACAATTTTATTTGTAAATATATACATATCTATATACTTTAGTGGAGCATTCGAATTCGAAACTTCTTTAGTGTTCCACCTTTAAAGTAAAAAACCAATGATAGCTCCATACTTTTTTCCACTTTATCGGCGTCTGCTGCTTTTCCTGGGGATCGCTCTTTTGGCCCTACCGCTGGGTGGGCAGGACGTCAAACCCAAAGTCGACCATTCTTACCGGCCCCTGAGCCTCAAGTTGAGTGAGGACGGCACCAAATACATTCGATTTATCACCTGGCATCAGATTTGGGCAACCAGTCAGAACCTAGCGGATGGAGCGGCGGATTTTAAAGTGACGCCTAGCATTCGCCGTTCGCGTTTTCTGGCTTTTGCGCAGTGTTCGCCCCGCTTTTTGATCCTGACGCACTGGGGGCTCAACGGCTTGAGTGCGTGCAATATGGATCCGCTGGGCAACCGCAGCGATGCGCCACAGTTGTTTCTCCACGGTGCCTGGACCGAGTTTATGGTTGATCCCGCGCTCTTTATCGGGGCTGGATTGCACTACTGGAAGGGCATGAACCGCCTGGCCAATTCGAGTACCCTCAACTTTATGACCATGGACCACACCCGCCCTTTCCTGGGCTGGCACAGCCTTGGCTACACCGACCAGTTTGCCCGCCACATGGGGGTTTACTTCAAGGGGGTAGTGGGTAAATTGGACTACCGCGTGGCCTTCAACGATCCGATCCGCAATGGCTTCGCCTCGGAGCAGGTGCCGGGTCTCAACACCGTTGCCTACAACAGCCTCAATGCCGAGGACAGCCGGGGAGATTTTGTCGCCGAGGGTTACATTCGTTACAATTTCTGGGACATGGAATCGGTCAAGCTGCCCTACGCGGTGGGTACTTACCTGGGTAAGAAAAAAGTATTCAACATCGGCGTGGGTTTCTTCTCCCAGCCCAATGGTTCCGTCTCGCTGATGGATGATTCCAGTCTGCTGTTTCACGACGTGTTCCATTTCTCGTTGGATGCCTTTCTGGACTACCCCGTCGGTGGCCAGGGGGATGCCCTGACGGCTTACGCCACTTACATGAATTTCGACTACGGCCCCAACTGGACCGGACTGTGGTCGGGCACGGGAGATGCCGTTTACGGACACGTCGGCTACTATTTTTCGATGGCCAAAATCCAACCCTACGTAGCTTTCCAACGCCGGAATTTCGAAAGCTACCGCGATACCGCCCGCGAAGCCGGGACCAGTCTCAACGCCGGGATCAACTACTTTATCAATGGCCACCACGCCAAATTGACCCTCGAATACCACGGCATTACGCCCGGGGGCGATCGGCCTGCGGAAGGAACGGATCGGACTTCCCAAATTCGTTTTCAAGCACACGTTTTTCTTTAAGCAAAATACGTGATTTTTCCACCACCAAAACCACGCAACAATCATGACGGATCAAGATCAAAAAATGCAAGCCTACTGGCGCGAAAACATTCGCTACCTCACCATCTTACTCAGCATCTGGTTTTTGGTGTCCTACGGCTGTGGCATCCTCTTCGCCGATGTCCTCAATCAAATCCAGATCGGTGGCTTTAAGCTCGGCTTCTGGTTTGCCCAACAGGGCGCCATCTACGTCTTCGTCGTCCTGATCTTCGTCTACGTTAGCCTGATGAATCGATTGGACAAAAAGTACGACGTCGACGAAAAGTAAGATCGCGAAACTTTACATTCTTCCACTACAAAATTCTACATCATCATGGGTGTTCAAACCTGGACTTTTATCATCGTAGGACTGACCTTCCTACTCTACATAGCGGTAGCCATCTGGGCCCGCGCTGGTTCTACCAAAGAATTTTACGTTGCCGGTGGCGGGGTACACCCCATCGCCAACGGTATGGCCACCGCCGCCGATTGGATGTCGGCCGCCTCCTTTATCTCCATGGCTGGATTGATTTCCTTTATGGGTTTTGATGGGGCACAGTACCTCATGGGCTGGACGGGGGGCTACGTGCTGCTTGCCCTATTGCTTGCCCCGTACCTGCGAAAATTTGGCAAGTTTACGGTACCCGATTTTATTGGGGAGCGCTACTACTCCGACACGGCCCGACTGGTGGCGGTGGTCTGCGCCATCTTCGTGTCCTTTACCTACGTGGTGGGACAGATGAAGGGGGTGGGCATCGCCTTCTCGCGTTTTCTGGAGGTGGATTTTACCACCGGTATCATCATCGGTGTGGGGATCGTCTTTTTCTACGCGGTGCTGGGAGGAATGAAAGGCATCACCTACACGCAGGTGGCACAGTATTGCGTCCTGATTTTTGCCTACTTGGTACCCGCCATCTTTATCTCCATCCAAATGGTGGGCAACCCCATTCCCCAACTCGGTTTTGGCGGCAACCTGGAAGAAGGCGTCCCCCTACTGGCGAAGTTGGATATGCTGCATACCGATTTGGGTTTTAAGGAGTACACCAGTGCGAACAAACCGACCATCGATCTCTTCTTTATCACCGCCGCGCTGATGCTCGGTACGGCGGGCTTGCCCCACGTCATCGTGCGTTTCTTTACCGTCCCCAAGGTACGCGACGCCCGGCAATCGGCGGGTTGGGCCCTGGTGTTTATCGCCTTGCTCTACACCACGGCACCGGCCATCGCGGCCTTCGCACGCACCAATATGATCAACACCGTCAGCAATCAATCCTACGCCGAATTGCCCAGTTGGTTCAACAATTGGGAAAAGACGGGCCTGCTCCAGTTTGAGGATAAAAATGGGGACGGTACCGTACAGTACTACAATGATCAGAACCAGGAGTACGTCCGCGCGGTAGCGGTCAAGAACGGTTGGAAGGGCAACGAGCTGGTGGTCGATCGCGACATCATGGTACTGGCCAATCCTGAGATTGCCAAATTGCCGGCATGGGTGATTGCCCTGGTGGTGGCGGGTGGTCTGGCGGCGGCGCTGTCGACGGCGGCGGGTCTGTTGCTGGTGATTGCCACCTCGATTTCGCACGATTTGTTTAAGAAAATCATCCGGCCCGATATTTCGGAGCGTGGTGAACTGATGGCGGCCCGCGTAGCGATTGCCGTGGCGGTTCTGGTAGCCGGATACTTTGGAGTCAATCCACCGGGCTTTGTGGCGCAGGTGGTGGCCTGGGCCTTCGGTCTGGCGGCCGCTTCTTTCTTCCCCGCCATCCTGCTGGGAATCTTCGACAAGCGGACCAACTTGCAGGGAGCGATCAGTGGTATGATCGTAGGCTTGGTCTTTACGGCCAGCTACATCTTCTATTTCAAGTACGGTGGTGGGACGCCCGACCAGTACTTGTTCAACATCTCCCCCGAGGGTATCGGTACCCTGGGTATGTTGCTCAACTTTACGGTGACCTTCGTCGTTTCGCGTCTGACGCCCGCTCCTCCGAGCAGCGTACAGGATTTGGTGGAGAGCATCCGCATCCCGCGTGGCGCCGGACAGGCCAGCGCAC
The DNA here is from genome assembly GCA_937899855.1 of uncultured Saprospirales bacterium. Lineage (GTDB taxonomy): Bacteria > Bacteroidota > Bacteroidia > Chitinophagales > Saprospiraceae > CALLVY01. Next base: position 4,586 of record CALCCH010000549.1, read on the forward strand.
ACTAAAACCATCCCATGATTTGACTTCTCCCGATCGGGGCACTTCCCCCGATCGGGATTTTTTACGACCTTTGGGTCGCTATGCTTCCGCTTTCCCGCACCATGTCGAAAGATAAAGTATCCAAATTGCTCGGTCTATTTGTACTGGCACTCCTATTGCTCAATTTTCCAATCATCGGAATTTTGGGCCGCGAGCAATTGATCGCGGGACTGCCCGCCCTGTATTTTTATTTCTTCTTCGTCTGGATTCTTTTGATTATTTTGATCGCACTTATCGTCAATGCCCGCGACCGAAAAGGGCCCCGGAATAACCGTACGGAATGAATGCCAGTCTGATCCTGCTATGTGCGCTTGCCTACCTCGTTGCCCTCTTCCTGATCGCCTACTACGGGGACCGGCGCGCTACCCAGGGTCGCAGCCTCATCAATAATCCCTACACCTACTCCCTTTCCCTCGCCGTTTACTGCACCGCCTGGACCTTCTACGGCAGCGTCGGTCGCGCCACCGAGACCGGTCTGAGTTTTCTCACCGTCTACCTGGGGCCCACCATCCTGGCCCCCCTCTGGGTCGTCGTACTCCGTAAGATGATCCTCATCACCAAGGCCCAGCGCATCACCTCCATCGCCGATTTTATCTCCTCCCGCTACGGCAAAAGTACTACCCTCGGCGTCATCGCCACCACCATTGCCGTACTGGGGGTAACGCCCTACATCTCCATCCAGCTCAAGGCCATCGCCACCAGCTTCGACATCATGGCGCCCGGGCTGCTGCCCCACCAGAGCGAACAGGCCTTTTACCTCGACTCGCCCCTCTACGTCGCCATCATCCTGGGGGTTTTTACCATTTTATTTGGCACCCGTCACCTCGATCCCAACCGTCGCCACGAAGGCTTGGTGGCCGCGGTGGCTTTTGAGTCGCTGGTCAAATTATTTGCCTTTCTGGCGGTGGGCATTTTTGTGACCTTTGGCATGTACCAGGGCTTGGAAGACCTTTTCCAGCAGGCCATGCAACGCGAGGACGTCCTGCGGCTTTTTTCCCTCGAAGAAAGCGGTTTTGACGGGACCTCCTGGGGGCTTTCGCTCCTGCTGTCCATGTTGGCCATCATCCTGCTGCCCCGCCAATTTCACCTGGCCGTCGTCGAAAACACCAACCCTGATTTTGTCCAGAAAGCCTCCTGGTAGCTGCCCCTGTACCTGCTACTCATCAACATCTTTGTACTGCCCATCGCCCTGGGGGGCATGTTGCAATTCCCGCTCGGCGAGGTGGAATCGGATATGTTCGTCCTCCACTTGCCGCTCCTGGAAAACAAAGCCGTTTTGGCCCTATTGGTTTTTATCGGAGGGCTCTCGGCGGCCACCAGCATGGTGATCGTGGCGGTCATCGCGCTGAGTATCATGATCAGTAATAACTTGGTCTTGCCCCTGCTCCTGCGGGCGACGGTTATCAACGAGCAAAGCGTGGCGGACTTGTACCCGCGGCTCCTGGGCATTCGCCGGGTGAGCATCGCGTTGGTCCTGCTCCTGGCCTACGCCTACTTCAAATCGGTGGGCCCCGAGTACTCGCTGGTGTCGATTGGGCTGATTTCCTTTACGGCCGTGGCGCTGTTTGCGCCGGTCATCATCGGGGGCATTTACTGGAAGCGCGCCACCCGGGCTGGTGCCATCAGTGCCCTACTGGTTGGCTTTGTCGTCTGGGCCTTTACCCTCCCCCTCCCCACGATGGCCGAAGCCGGTAGCCTCTCCCGCGACTTTATTGATCGGGGCTTTTTTCAGCTGGCCTTTCTCAAGCCCTACGCCCTGTTTGGGATGGAGGGGATGGACCGAATCTCGCACGCGGCCTTTTGGAGTTTGCTGTTGAATACGGCCACCTACTTTACGGTGTCGTTGTACACCGAGGCCCGACCCCAGGAGGTCACCCAGGCCGTCTTGTTCGTCGATGTGGAAAAATACCAGGAGGGCAATCGGGACTTGGACATGATCAAGCGGGAGGCCAAGGTGGCGGACATCATGGTATTGCTCAATCGTTTTTTGGGGGAACAACGGGCCAGCGAATTGCTGAGGTCTTTCGAACGCCAGCGGGGACAACTGCTCGCCAAGAGTCCCCGGGCCAGTGACGAATTGATCGACTACGCGGAAAAACACCTGGCGGGAGCCATCGGGGCCGCTTCGGCCAAGATCATCATCACCTCGATCGCCAAGGAATCGCCCATCAGTTTGGGGGAAATTTTTAACCTCCTCGACCAAACCCAGGAGATCATCCAGTACAGCAAGGCCCTCGAAAAAAAATCGACGGAATTGGAACGGACGACCCGTCAATTGCAAACGGCCAATGCCCAGTTGCAGGAACTCGATCGTCTCAAGGCCGATTTTATCACCACCGTCACCCACGAATTGCGGACGCCCATCACCTCGATCAAGGCCCTCTCGCGGATACTGCTCGACAATCCCGATTTGCCGGAGGACAAGCAGCGGGAGTTTGGTCGGCTGATCGTCAACGAAAGCGAACGCATTACCCGTTTGATCAATCAGGTGCTCGATCTCAAAAAGCTACAGGCGGAGGAGGGACGGTGGGCCCGCGAACCGCTGGACCTGGGCGCTTTGGTGCGGCAGGCTTTTGCGGGAATGGAAAAGCTGTTCGAAGACCACCACATTGCGGCGACTTGCCGGGTGACGGCGGAGCTGCCGCTCATCGTTGGGGACGGAGATCGGCTGACGCAGGTGGTCGTCAACCTGCTGTCCAATGCCCTGAAGTTTTGTGCCAGTCCGAACGGGGTTGTGGGGGTGGATCTGCAACGGGGCGACGGTGGGCTCTGGCTGGAGGTTTGCGACAACGGGCGGGGGATTGAAGCCCGGGATCAGGCCCTGATTTTCGAAAGATTTACCCAGCTTAACTCTCCCGAAGCGGGCAAACCCAAGGGCAGTGGTTTGGGGCTTTTTATCAGCAAAACGATCGTCGAACGCCACGGTGGTCGCATCGAGGTGGAGAGCGAACCCGGTACGGGGACTTGCTTTCGCGTTTACCTGCCAGTGGGCTAGGAAAATTAAAAGAAAATTCTTTTTTTCAACGGAAAGATTGTATTTTTAAATAGTCAAATCCCAGAATGGGCAATTATCTTTGGTAAAAACAATCGTTGATGCGACCTCTTTCACCCACGGCTAAAATCCTCATCGTTGATGACGAACCCAATATCGTCGTGGCGCTGGAATTTTTGTTGTCCCAGCGGGGGTTTCAAACGGCCAAGGCCCACCGTGGGGAAGAAGCCCTGCGCTTGTTCCCATCCTTCGCCCCCGATTTGGTGGTACTCGATGTCATGATGCCCGGGATGGATGGATTCGAAGTGGCCCGACAAATTCGCTCCAATCCCAACTATCCCAACACGCGCATCATTTTTCTTACCGCCCGCAGTACCGACGAAGACCGCCTCAAGGGCTACGCCAACGGCGGAGACGTTTACCTCCCCAAGCCCTTTGACAACGAAACCCTCCTCACGACCATCAAGGAAGTGATCCTGTACGGCTGATTTTTTTTGTTAAAATGAATATAAAAATCTAAATATCTATATTTATTAAAAATTTCCTCTTATGATACTCCAAATTCAAAACCTAGAAGAATACCAGCAAGTCTACCAACGGAGTGTAGCAGACCCCGAAGCTTTTTGGGCCGAAATGGCGGACTCCTTCGTCTGGAAGAAAAAGTGGGATCGCGTCCTGGATTGGGATTTTCGCACCCCCAAGGTCGAATGGTTTAGTGGAGGTCAGCTCAACATTACCGAAAATTGCCTGGATCGTCACCTCGAAAGCCGGGGGGACCAGGTGGCCATCCTCTGGGAGCCCAACGACCCCGAGGGAGAGACGGTTCGCTACACCTATCGCGAGCTCCACGCGGCCGTCTGCCGGGCCGCCAACGCGCTCAAAGCCAACGGCATCGGCAAGGGCGATCGGGTTTGTTTCTACATGCCCATGGTGCCCGAACTGGCCATTGCCGTCTTGGCTTGCGCCCGGATTGGTGCCATTCACTCGGTAGTTTTTGCGGGTTTCTCCGCCACCGCGCTGGCTGATCGGGTCAAGGATGCGACCTGTAAGATGATCATTTGCTCCGACTACAATTCGCGGGGAGCCAAAAATATTCCGGTCAAAAAAGTGGTCGATGAAGCCATGGACATGGGCTGCGACAGCGTAACGCGCGTAATCGTACACCGCAATACGGGGGGCGAGGTCGCCTGGAACGATCGGGTCGACCGTTGGTGGCACGAAGAAGTAGATGGCCAATCGAGCGACTGCCCCGCCGAAACGATGGAGGCGGAGGACGAACTGTTTATCCTCTACACCTCCGGTTCGACGGGCAAGCCCAAGGGAGTCGTCCACACCTGTGGCGGCTACATGGTGTACACCTGTTTTTCGTTTAAAAATGTCTTCCAGTACCAGGATGGCGACGTTTACTGGTGTACGGCCGACATCGGCTGGATCACGGGGCATTCCTACATCGTATACGGGCCGCTGCTAGCCGGCGCCACCACGCTGATGTTTGAAGGCGTCCCCACCTTTCCCGATGCGGGCCGTTTCTGGCAGATCTGTGAAAAACACCAAGTCAATCAATTTTATACAGCTCCTACCGCGATTCGCGCCTTGATGGCCCGGGGGGACGAGTGGGTAGAAAAATACGACCTGAGTTCGCTCAAGGTGATCGGTAGCGGCGGCGAACCGATCAACGAGGAGGCGTGGAATTGGTACAACGAAAAGGTAGGCAAGGGCCAAGCCCCCATCGTCGATACTTGGTGGCAGACCGAAACCGGTGGCATCATGATTACGCCCCTACCCGGCATCACGGACACCAAGCCCTGTTTTGCGGCCTACCCGATGCCCGGTATCCAACCCGTCCTGATGAATGCCGATGGCCAGGAAATCGAAGGCAATGACGTAGAGGGCTTATTGTGCATCAAGTTTCCCTGGCCCTCGATGATTCGCACTACCTGGGGTGATCACGACCGCTGTCGGAACGTTTATTTTTCCGCCTTTGCCGACAAGTACTTTACCGGTGATGGCGCCCGCCGGGATGCCGAAGGGCGCTTGCGGATCATCGGCCGGGTCGACGACGTCATCAACGTCTCCGGGCACCGGATGGGAACGGCCGAAGTGGAGAACGCCATCAACCAGCACGGCCACGTGGTCGAATCGGCGGTGGTGGGCTATCCCCACGACATCAAGGGGCAGGGCATTTACGCCTACGTCATCGCCGATCGGACCGACGCGGAGCCCCTGCGCCGGGAAATTCTGGAGGTCGTCACCAAAGAAATCGGTCCCATCGCCAAGCCGGATAAGATTCAAATCGTACCCGGTTTGCCCAAGACCCGCTCCGGTAAAATTATGCGTCGTATCTTACGCAAGATTGCCTCGGGTGATACGGGTAATTTGGGAGATGTATCCACTTTGCTGAATCCCGAAGTGGTGGAGGCGGTGAAGGAAGGAGCGGTATAAAGAGACGATATTTGTAACCATCATATCGGTACGTGGCCTTATCCGAGTCAGTGCGTAGCCCAACCATCGGGGGTTGGGTGGTCGTTGGCGAGGGCAGGGTCATCGTATTTTATGACCAAAAAATACAAGAACATGCAAGCACTAGGCGTACTGGCCGCCGATCAAGGCGTCCAACTTCACGAGGCCCCGGAGCCTCAGGTGGGGGAAGGAGAAGTAATGGTAGACATTGCCGCGGCGGCCCTCAACCACCGCGACGTTTGGATCACCAAGGGGCAATACCCCGGAATTGCATTTCCGACCATTCTGGGATCCGACGGCGCCGGTCGGATCGGGGACCGGGAGGTGATTATCAATCCCAGTTTTGACTGGGGAGACAATCCTGCGGTTCAGGGGGCGGATTATAACATCCTTGGCCTGCCCCGCAATGGCTGTTTTGCCGAACGCGTGGCCGTACCTGCGGAGCAGGTGTACGACAAACCTGAGCACCTGACGATGGCCCAGGCCGCGGCCCTACCCCTGGCGGGCCTGACGGCCTACCGGGCCCTGTTTACCCGGGCGCAGGTCCGGGCGGGCGAGCGGGTCCTGATTTCGGGAGTCGGTGGCGGGGTGGCCCTCTTTGCCTGCCAGTTTGCCCTGGCGATTGGGGCGGAGGTGTTCGTCACTTCGAGTTCGGAGGAAAAAATTGCCCGGGCGGTGGAGCTGGGGGCGCAGGGGGGCGCCAACTACCGGACGGAGGATTGGGCCAAAGCCTTTGGGAAGCAGACGGGGGGCTTTGACGTCATCATCGACAGTGCGGGGGGCGCG
>CALCCH010000550.1 GCA_937899855.1 uncultured Saprospirales bacterium
TCGGATGACTCGACTCATGTACCAATTCCATAATGGATAGAGCCTTTTGCTGCGCCGCCAGAGCCTTTTCATACTCCCCTAAATCACGATGAGAAAGTGCTAATCGAGCGTAAGAATCAGCAAGGGTGGAGTCATTTTGCGCCAGTAAATTTTCACAAAGCTTTACATCTTTTAGGCTATATTCCATAGCTTTAGTATATTCTCCTACTTCTTGAAAAGCGGCCGCCACGTCTCGATAAGCGTTCGCCAATTCAAGGTCTCCTACTGATTTAATGGCCTCTATCAGTTCTACCCGTTTTTCATAAGCTTGTGCTGCTTTCCGGTATTCAAAAAGTAATTCATGTCCCTCCGCTTTGAGCTTATAAGAAGCAATGATTTGTTCCACTTCTTGGGTCCGAAATTTCACTGTTTCCTCCAATTGTTGAATGCCCTGCCTACTCTCTCGAATAGCAGTCAGACTTGCCTCCGCCTTTTCCTCCAAGTGGGCATCGTCCAGTACTTTTAGCGCCGCTCTTATTTTTCCTTCCTTTAGTAACTCATAGGCCTCGATGTATAAGTCCGACGCAAAATCCAGATTGACGTAAGCCAGTTCTTTGGCAAATTCGGGTAGTCGTTTTTGGGCGGCTTCGAGCTGTTTTTTGAATTCGTAGATGGCTTCATTTTTTCCACGTATTTCTAGCTTTAACTCCGCGTTTAAATCCGCAATCAAGGCTTCCGCTTCGGCGCCGCCTTTTTCCAATACCGCGATACGTTCCTCGTATTCCGCGAAAAGGGCCTCTTTACTGATTTGGTAGAAATCGGCTTGGTAAAGCGCCAAGCTATCTTTATTTCCCATGGCCACCCGCAAGGGTAACTTGCGGCCAATAATCACATTAAAAAGATCGTAGGCATTGACCACTTCCCATTGGTGGTGTTCCACTTCCAGATTTACGGTGGTACCGGCATCCAGGCCGATAAAAGTCAGGGTAAAATTCCCCTTGGAATCCGTTGAGGTGGGGCTGGTATAATCCGCGCTGACCTGGGCATTCGCCACGTATTCGATCTGGCCCGTTCGGTATTTGCTGTTGTGGATGGAGACGATGCCGGGGAGGTCTACCCTTTGCCCAGATAGCAAAGTAGACAGCAGTAAAAAACCGAGGAATAGGTAAAAGGGGTAAGCTTTCATGGTGGGCGGATTTAATGCTTTTGCGGGGTATTCTTTTTTAGTAGAATCGTAATCTCCTGATCGGTGGTGGTCGGTACCTGTTGTTGTTCCCAGTTTTCGTAGCCCGCTTTATAGGCCCGAATCGTCACAAAGGGCTTTTGCTTTGCTTTGGGAATATCTAGCTGAAACTCTCCATAAGCCTCACTCCGCGTCTCCTCGCCATTGACCCGAATGATCGCATCTACAATTGTGTCGCCCGATACAAAGTCTTTGACCACTCCGTGGATTTGGTCCATCCCCAATAGTTCGACCTCCAGGCCGACGTATTTTCCACGCGTCAGGTGGTATTGAGAATCGGGGGCCACCGCTCGGTAGTGCTCCCCTTCGGGGTCTTCAAACCAGATTTCTACCCCGTGGGCGGGGTCAAAGAATACATCGCCGATTTGTTGGAAGGTGGCTTCTCCGTCTCGGTTGATTTGCTTGGAGACGATGGCGTCGCCGTAGACCAGTTTGACGATACCGCGATTGGGTAACACCAAATCATCCTTCCCCTTGGTTCCATGTACCAAGACCGTCACGGTATTAGAGGCAGGATTAGGGCTGTCTAGCCAGCGACTCGCCCCAAAGGCAATGACTGCAAGCACCAATAGACCAACCAAACCAAACTGCCATGGCCGTTGCTTTTGCTCATTTGATGGGCTTGCCGACCAAGGGACATTAGCATCCTCAGTATTTCCCATAAGTCGATCCACCATTTCCAACAGCGAATCATTCAGTCGATTGTAGTCGAGGCTCAACTCCCCCCTAGAAGCTAGAAATAGGCGATTCTCCCGTTTTAGTTTTTCATAGGTAGCATTGAGCAGCAGCAGATCATTTCGATCTTGTCCAGTAGCGTGTTCCAATAAAGCGTTAAATGCTTTTTCGGTATCGTTCTGGCTAATCCATTGGCATATTTGTTCTTTCACGGTACGTGCTTTTTCAGTACGAAAAATAAATAGCAAGCGTATCACTTCGGAAGGAAGTGACCAAACCGTGATAAGTAATAGTTATTGGATTACGACGAGCACTTTAGATAAACCCAAAGCGTCACCGCCTAACAAGATAGTTTATTCTGATGATAAAAAATAAGGGACGCAGCAATTCCCCGGCGAGACCAACAAAGAATAATCAAAAACGATGCTTGCAATTCATGGTTTCTGAGTATTGACTTTCTCCGTTATTTTTTCGCCGCTAATTCGTGGGGCTCTACCCGTAAACTGTCCGCCGCTCGATCGTCGAACTGTTGCAAGCCATCCATGATCCATTGGGTCTGACGGGCCAGGTTGGTCAATTGGCTTTTGACTTGGTCCTGGAGAAAACAAAAGGGGAACATTCGGTCTACCGCCAATTCATCGGTATAGTCCAAAAAGCGCTGGATGTGGTGAATGCGCCCGTAAGGTTTCTCCAGGGCCGCATCGACGAATTGGAGGTACCGTTTTACATTCTCCGTGGAGCATTCCCGGGCGTAGCTCTCGGGGCTTAACAGCAGGGCAGTATAGCGCTCGTAAAGGGCATTGATTTGCAGCCCCACTTGTTGGGTCAGTTCGCGATTCATAATATTGATTGTTAGTTGGTGAATTTACCTTCTCCAACCCCTCGTAGTAAAATGGAAGAAGGACCGACCGGAGCCGGCCCTCCCCCAGTACCCCAAAAACAATAACACGCTTTGCCGAGAGCAGTAAGGGGTATGGGTTTCCATTAGTAGTGTTGCGCTCCCTCCCAACAATATTTTTTTGTACCTTGTGAGGAGAGGAAAAGACCTGCCTCCCCTGGAGGAAGCAGGTCGAAACAAGCTGGAATCTTCTGGCCACTTATGGTTTACTCTATTAACCATATTGTCTGCTCTCACACATCCGTGGCCCGTTCCAGCCCTTCTTTAATTCATTAAATGAGCCCTTCCACCATTCGTGGAATGCTTGGTTCTTTTCGAGTAAACACATAGATGATGGGAGTCGAAAGGTCTTCGACTAGGGGGGTGAGATGCAGACGATGGTTTGTAAAATAGTGGAAGCAAGATATAAAAAATCCCCGGAAAATCACAACTTGTAAACGTGGCGACTCCGGGGATTAGCGTAGTAGGTGTGAGGCAGACTGGGATTACATGATGGTCGTATCTATAATTATTACCCCGTCTTCACTGCCCCCCTTGATGCTTTTTTGCTCCGATTTACTGAGTACGGTAGCGCCTCTTTGAGTCAATTGAATCAATTGCATGATTGGGAGTTTTAAGGTTAAAAAAATGATTGAAAACTATCATCAGTTTACTCCTAATTTACTCCCTAAATAAGCACCATACTAAGACTTGAGTTTTTATTGTTACAATAGCTGTCGAGTCAAGTAGATTTATACTCAATGTGTTACAATTAATATGTTATGGAGATTATTAAATCCTACCTTTCTATTATTGATGCCCGCCTACTAAAGCACATCACGGGCCGACCGGGACAGTTCATCGAGCTATTTTGCAGTCGGGAATGGTTGTCGGAAGAGGCATTTATCCAACAGCTCAACGGCAAGAAATACAGTCGATCAAATTACTGGGAGCTGAAATCACGAACGGTAAAAATTCTACAACTGATGGCCCTGGTCAGCACTCCCCGGGGGAATAGTGTGGTAAAAAATAAATATGATTTTTGTCAAAAAAAGTTTGTAATCGCTCAAAAGTTCCTCAATACTGGGCAGCGAAAGGAGGGCTTGCGGCTCGCAAAACAAGCTTACGAGATTGCAGTAGCCTACGATTTCACCCAATTGGCTTGTGAACTCGCTAGCATCATTTACCACGACTACATCTATTACCACCCGCACCCCCAAAAGGCGGAACACTTCGCCCAGCAGTCGGAGCGCTTCCTCCACAATTACCTGGTGGAGAAAAAGGTGGAGCATCGGTATTTTAAGGTTTTTGGTCAGCTCAAAGGAGCACTGGACGCCGAGGACTTGGCTCGTACTATTCAAGAACTCGCCCAGTGGAATGGACAAAGCATCAAGGCCCAATCCTACCAAGCGATGCTGGTGGTCCTCTACGGGTTCCGCATTGGCGACTATCCGCGAATCCGAGAAAAGTGCCGTGAGGTCCTGGCCTTTTTTGAGTACAAAAAGGGGGTATTTAGCTCTCACCGCCAATTTTTCCTCATCAACCAAGGTATTGCGGAAATGGTCTTGCAAGACTACCCAGCGGCCAAAGCCTGCTTCGACCAAGCCCAGTCCCACGCCCCTCCAAAATCCGTCAACGATTACATCAGTCGCTACTACCAAACCCTCAACGCACTCCACGCGGGCGACTATCCCTACGCTTACGAATGCTACCGAAAAAATCGACGCTGTAAATACGAAATGGTCCGCGAGCAATTTGCCATCATCGAAGCTTATCTGTGCTTTTGCGCTCACCTCGGTTATCTGCAACTGGACCGTATTTTTCGCCTCGGCAAGTATCTGAACGAGACGTTTAGGGCACAAAGGGATAAACAAGGGGACAATGTCGCTATTCTCATTGCGGAGCTACTGGTCCACCTCGCTAGGGATCGAGGTAAGTTTATTGACCGGGTGGATGCCATCAGTAAGTATAGTTACCGACACCTGAAGACCCCGGAGACCCAACGAGCCAAGCATTTTATCAAAATCCTAGCCAGCCTCCCTTCCGCCAACTTCAATCCGACCGCTTTGGAGCGCAAGGCAGCACCAGCGATCGCTTACCTCCACGACAACCCACTGCGGCTGGGAGAAAACTTTGCAATTGAAATCATCCCTTTTGACCGTCTGTTGGAGATGATTATTAAGAAGTTAGAGAAGCGAGTGGCGTAAGATTTTTGATTCTCTTAGCTGACCTTAGCGGATGTATCGGGAAGGCGCGGGAAAAATCCAAGCGTACGACGGGCCAACGGTAGGGTACCTTGTCAAAAAACCAAGATGGTGGAGGTGGAGCCACCTGGTCGGGTAAAAAAGCCGAAGAAACTTGGATCAGCCTGGAGGGCCGCCAATTCCAACGGGTCAATGGCAACCGTAGGGTCAAGGAAAGACCGTACGAGATCGAAAGTGAAACCGATAGTGGAAACGTACAACGCAATATCACCGACGATGACGATCCCCGGATTTATCCCGACCAATTGTGGTCGACGCACCAAATGAAAGTCAATGGGCAAATTCTTAGCTATACTAAGAATGGAGGGAAATTATTTTTAAATTAATTCGAAGAGTCCCGGGAGGAGTGCTTTTCCCGGGGCTCCTACTAACCTAAAGCCTGATCCATGAAATTTGCATCACTTCTGCTACTCTTCCTCCTCTCCGCACAACTTGGGGAAGGACAGGTTTTTAGTATTCGACCGGGGCAGATGTTCTACCATTCCAAAACCATAACACCTGTATTAGATCAAAGGAGAGCAATACAGAATAGAGATTACTTCTCTTTTCATTTCGATTACTATACCCTCCGGAGAAAGTTGCAATTGGGATTGAGCTATTCTTTTTATTCGGGATGGACTGAATTCAGGGTGGACGCCCCAAGATGGGGTGGAAACGGAGGATCAGCAGTGTTTGTACAACGCTACGCCATCAAGCTGGGTTACAATTTGCTCCAATCCACAAGTCGACTCAAAATAGTACCACAGTTCAGAGTTATTTTTGAGGATGCCAAAGTTACCTTTTCATCCGGTGAAATCGGCTACATCGACTCCCGGGTGGATAACAATTTTGAAGTAGCCGTAATTGTCAATCTCCTCTACAGCTTTCAAGTCCTCCCCGCCCTCGGCGTAGACATGGACTGGAACATCTGAAGTCGAAAGAGACTTGATACTACTCTTAGGT
>CALCCH010000551.1 GCA_937899855.1 uncultured Saprospirales bacterium
TGTCAATCAAGTCCAGAGAAATCTTAAAATCCGTCTGCGTCCCAAAAAAGTTCGCCTCCGACAGAACCCCGTATACTCCCACCCGCAAGCGCCGCCGCGGCCCCAACTTAAACACCCGCTCCAAGCCCGCAAACAACTCCTCCTGCCGAAACTGGCTCTCCCGAATCCACAGGAATCCCGCCCCCGCCACCGCCCACACCCGCAGCTTCTTGACCAGCGGGATGTTGTTGACCAACAGGCCATTAAAGTGGTGAATCCAGTGCGCCTCGATAAACCAATCCCTGGCGATCAAAGCGGTATCCAGGGCCTGAAAGGAATACAGCGGATTGGAATACAAAATCGGATCGGACTGGCGAAAACGCCGGACGTCCACAAAACGGAGGTCCCGGGAATTGACGAATTTCCCCGCCTGGAGGGTATACTTGCTGTTGCCCCATACCCCCAGGGTAGCATCCTGGGCAATTTCCAGCTGGAGGTAATCAAAGTCGATGTCGCTGCCGAGGGGACCGTTCCACCCCCGGCGGTGGCTCAGGGTAAAAGTGGGAAAGGCACTGCCCAGCACCACTTTCTCCTTGGGCTTGGTCATAAAGCGTTGGCGCGGCGTATAACTCACACTCCACTCGGTGATCAGGGCCTCGTAGTCGCGAAAAACCAGGGGCGGCTCGTCGGTGATGATGCCGTTGAGAAAATTGCGGGTATTGTAATTGTCGACGGATTGCCGGGCATTGAACTCGCCCCGTACCGAGAGGTAGAAACCGTTGAAGACTTCGAAGCGGTGGCGCGCCCCAAAGTAATCGTTGAGGATGTAGTTGGAGCTGCGCAATTGGTTGAGGTAGGCGTCGAAGTTGTTGATGGATTCAAAGCCCCGCCCCCCCCAGATGGCGAGATCGGCCAGGCGGTGGGGCTGATAACGCCAAGTCGTCGCCACGTTGCCCTGGGGATCGAGATTGCGGAGACCCAGGTTGGCACTCCCGTAAATGTTCCAACGCTGGCCATTGTCGTACTTGCGGTCGAAGGAGAGGTAGGGCCCCAAACGAAAACCGCCGATCACCTCAAAGTCCAGAAAGGAGGCGATGGAGCCGATGTAGACGTTTTGCTTTTTGGCGTAATTGCGAAAGCCCACTCCGTCCCAGAGTATTTCCAACAGCGTGACGCGATTGAAGGCCGTCTCGACCGAGTCGAGGTAAGCCGGGCTGTTGCGCAGGATGGCGACGCTGTCGCGGTAACGCACCATTTGGTCTTCCTCCTGGCTGAGCGGCTCCGGTCGGGTACCCCGCCAAAAGCTGCTGTCGCGTTCGAAGGCGTCGGTGGAATAGCGCACCACCTCGTTGCCAAAAAACTTGGGAGGGAAGGGATAGTTCCACTCGTAATCTGCGTAGCGCAGTAGGGTCTCCCCCCGGAATTTTTTGTAGCGCCCCTGTTTGGTCTCGTAGCGAAAGGCCTGCCGGTTCACCAGCCAGAGGCTGTCCTGATGTTGGACGTAACTTTGCTCCAACTTTAAGGAACCATAGAAGCGCAGCGCCCCGCGACTCAGTTGGAGCTCGATGCGGTTGATGTTCCACAGGCCATCGTTGATGTAAATATAGCCCTTGGCGGTGGCGTTGCCGACCTTGCGCGGGCTCACGCGAATTTTGTGGACCAGTTGGTTGCCTTCGGCACGGCTGCTGATGAGTTTGTACTTGTAGGCCAAAAAGGCGGTACGGCTGATCGGGGAAATGAGTGGGACCTCGGCGATGCCGCGAAGCGAGACGAGGTTGCGGTAAAAATTGAAATCCAGGTCGGCAAAATTGGGGACGAACAAACCCTCCTGGGAGCCGTAAGCCCGGTGAGCCAGCCGTTCCTCCTTGTAACGCTGGGGGGCCTGGTGATTGAGGACCAACTGTATCTCCACCATCCGGAGTTGATCGGCCAACTCAGCTTCCTGCAGTTGTTCGCTGGGCATGGGTGGTGCCCCACCCCCGGAAATTTCGATCAACGAACCCTCCTGCTCCTCCCGTTTCCGCCGCCGCTGACGTTCTTTTTCTTCCACCTTCTCGGTGGCCTTGAGGTAAACCCCACAACGCCACTGCGCCGCCTGACGCAGGTACTGGGCCTTGGCCTCGATGGCTTTCTGGATGATGGCGTAGGCCGGGTCCCGCTTGGAAGCGCGTACGACGACTTCTTCCAAATCCAGATCGGAACGCGCCAAACGAAACTCCACCACCAATTCCCGATCCCCCAACTGAACGATCTGAATCCCACTCTCGTAGCCCAGGGCGGAAACCACCAAGTTGTATTCCCCCGCTACGAGGGCGAGGTAAAATTCCCCGTTCTCATCCGCGGAGGTCCCGGACTGGATTTGTTGGACAAAAATATTGGCAAAGGGAATGTGCAGGTCTTCCTGATCGAGGACCCGACCACGGATAGCTTGGGCATTTCCGTAATGGGGCAGACACCAAGTGGCGAGGCTACACCACAATCCGATCAATAGGGTCAAACGATACATCGGTCAACAGTTACACTAGCGGGTCGCTTACGAGTATTTTTACTTGTGCTAGGAGCAAATTTTGGTCCTACTTGCCCCGGCTCTGGCCTGGCTACCGCTGAGGCGGACCAGCGCCCAAAAGAGGGGGCGTTTTAACGCTCCGAACGCGCCGCGAGATTATTATCGGACGCGTCCCCATTAAAGAACTGAATATTTCGGGATTAGTTGTATGGCCACTAGAAGCCACAGCTAAAACCCCAGGGCGCGGTAACGCTCC
>CALCCH010000552.1 GCA_937899855.1 uncultured Saprospirales bacterium
CCAGGTCTACCCAGGTGCCAGCGTCGTTGGGGCGTATCCCGGATTTGTTTAACAGATTGATGGGATAGCCTCCATTGGGGCCGGGGATGTTGAGCAGGGGAATATTGTAGGTACAGTCCCCCGTATACAGGTTGACCATTTCGGTGGTCTGGGCGGGCTCAAAACTGGCAAATTCTTCCTGAGCGGGTCCCGAAGTGATGGCCCACAGCGATTGGGGAATCAGGGAGAGTACGAGGGGGAGCAACAAAGTGGTCGTAAGCGCCTTCGGAAATTGACGCAGGGCATGAAGTCTCATCTTAGTTCGTTTTTAACTGAGGGATTCGGTTGATTTTTTGTTGGGGAATGTTTGCCTTGACCACCCCACTGCGTAGGACGTGGTCCTCAAAAATGATGGTCTGATCGCCGGGCCCTCGGTGTTCAAAGGCCAGCGAAAATTCGAGGTAAGGAGCCAGCTCGTAGTTGCGGACGAATTGGTAGAGGACGCAGTGAGCGGTGTCGGCTCCGTATAGGAGGTAGAAATCTTCCTGGGCGGCGTAGGAAAAGTAGTCGACCATTTCGTAGTACTCCGCTTCGTTGCGCGCCGTTTTCATCAGCACATTTTGCCGGTCGCCTACGGGGCTGATCCGACAGTTGTAGTAATTCAGCTCGCGACCCAGCTCGGCCCGACGCTCCTCCAAGGTGGAAGCGGTCAAGCGGTCGCTGCGTTCTTCCTGAGCGACGATGTACTCGGGGGTCTTGTACTGAAATTGAAATTCCAAATCCCCAATTTGTTTTGCTACCCGCAAGCCGTGGGCGGGGTCTTCCAACCAGGTGACGTAAGCGCGGGGCCACAGGTCGGGCTCCACCCCACAGGCCCCCAAGAACAACAGCATCCCCCATAATGCGGAAGCCCCGCCCCGGTTAATTTTCCAGTCCAGCATAGCGTTGATTGACGTAGTGAATAATCTCATCGGTACAGTCGTAGGCGGGTCGGCCACCAATGATGGTCCCGTCCTGGCGATCCCCGATGACGTAATCGTAGCCTTCGCGATCGACAAAATCGCGGAGGTATTGATCGAGTTGCTTCCAGATTTGTTGGTCGAATTCCGTGGCCAATTGTTCTTGCTGCCCCAGCAAGTCCTCCTGCCGCTGGGCGTATTCCCACCGTAGACTAACCAAGCGTTTTTCCACCACCGCATCGGAGGTTTGGCCCACGCCACGAAGCTGGTTTTGCAGTTGCACCTCCAAGCTGTCCAGTAAGAATTGGGCTTGGTGAGCGCTGCGGAGCAATTGTTGGCGCAATTGTTTTTGATAGTCGAATGACTGGTACACTTCGGCCAGGTCGACGTAGGCGGTCCGCGGTTGGGAGTAATAGGAGCGGTACAGGGCGACCGAAGAAATCAGCAGGCAAATAAGTAGCAGCCACAAAGACTTGATTGGGTTCATCTTTGAAAAATAATTGACGGATAAAGAGAATGGGGGACGGCGGGAAAAGGCGCCTATTCCTGCGTTCGATTTGGCTCCGATGGAGCGGGCAAGTCCGCAGGTGGATCACCGGAGGATCGGAAATTTTCACCACGACCCACTGGGCAGAAGTACAGAAAGCGTAGGAATTGGCGTTCGCCCTTGGCATCGCTGACTTCCAGAGTGTAGTAAGTATTGGTGGCGACGGCGGTCAGGCTGATGGAAAAATAATTGGTTCCCATTCGTTTGACTAGCGAACCCGCTTGGTTGGGTGCGCCCTTGTTCCAATCGTAGATCAGGTAATCCACTTGGTCGTTTTGACCCGCTACGGTTGCGTAGCGCTCTTGGTAACGAAAGTTGAGAACGGGGGTATTAACTTGTACGAAGGACCCGTCCAGGTATTTTTTTAGGTCAGCATAAATGGCCGTATTGGTGACTTCCGGTGGGTTGGCTTGACAGGCCTGGAGGATGGGGAATTTGAGTCCGAGTCGGGGCAGGTTGCCCGATATCGTTTCCGCCGTTCCCACCTTGACGACCGAGAGGGTGGTAAAGTTAATATCCGGCAGGTCGATCTCGGTAAAAAACTGATTGCCCGACCAAAATTTGATACTGGCATCACAGCGTTCCACGCGGTACTTTAGGCCTTCGGTACAGAGCCCATAGCTTTCCCCGTCGATAAAAATTTCACCATTCACAAAATGAAAAGCCCAAAATCGATTGACATCATCCAAGTCGCGCAGGCCAATCTCAATATCGGAATTGCCAAAGTGTAGAAAATCAAATTCCACGTAACCCGTCTGCCCGGGATTGAGTTGATTGGTCTCCAGTTGATCGAAGGAAAAGAAACCACGTCGCAGCTCGGAGTTGGCTCCCCAACGGGCGTAATCATTGGCCGGGGATTTTTGCAGTTCGGTTTCCAGAATGTGCTGGGCCCAAGTGGCTCCGGGCAGTAGTCCAGCAGCCAAAAGTAGAAAGAATATTTTTACGGCATTCATCAGCGGAAGGTTTGGCGGTAAATAAATCATGACGCTCATTCGTGTTTATTTCCCTTTACCGACGCCATCTCCCCGCCGTAGAGCCTCCACCTCCGCCCGCAAGCTTTCGATCTGGGCTTGCTGTTCCTGAATGGCGCCCACCAGAATGGGAATCAATCCGCGGTAGTTGATGACTTTGTACCGCTGGTCCTCCTCGTACCCCACAATTTCCTCCGTAGCCGGCAAGCGCCGACTATCCAACTGCAGTTCAGCGCCACCTACTTGATCGCTGCCGTCCGGTGTCTTCCCT
Organism: uncultured Saprospirales bacterium; assembly: GCA_937899855.1. Classification (GTDB taxonomy): domain Bacteria; phylum Bacteroidota; class Bacteroidia; order Chitinophagales; family Saprospiraceae; genus CALLVY01. The sequence goes on from CALCCH010000552.1 coordinate 2,728, forward strand.
GCGCCACCACCATTGGGCAACAGATCGACCGACCGCTCCTGGGCCACCGTCCGGTAGATCGGGGCACCGGGCGCTTTGAACTCATCCACCAAATCAGGGATCACGACTTCCAATTCTTGGGCAATCAATCCGTACTGTGGACCGTCCGGCAAGGGAATGCCCATGTTCTTTTTAAAGTGGTACGTCTTGGGCGTCAACTTCCGAATCAAGCTCAGCGCACTCTTGAGCTGCTGGTTATTTTCCTTGAGCCGCGCGTCCGAAACGCCTTCCATCACCGATCCTGTCACCACCACATCGCCGTGGAAATAGCCGGCGTAGTCGCCTTCGTTTTGCACTCCCGACCAGATGGCGTAGTTGGTTCCCCCACCCGATTTTTCCAGGTAATTGTAGATGCCGTACTTGTCGTCCGACCCCGTCGACAGGTCTTCTACGTAATTGTAGATGCCGTACTTAACCGCCGAGGAGGTCCCCAATTCGTAAACGCGATTGTACAGGCCGTAGCCCGTCGTGACGCCGTAGAGGTAGGTGAGGTTTTGGATGCCGCGGGTATTGTCGAGCGAGTTGCTGTTTTCGATAACTACGCCGCGGTAGCCGTATTTTTTACCCCGTCCCGCCGCAGCTACTTGGGCTTCGTAGGCGACCGTTTCGCCAGTGCCGTTGTTGGTGAGGTCGTTGTAGCTGCCCCGAACGAGGGTGGTGGCGAGGATGGGTTGCAACATGATGTTGTACCAACCTTCTTTCTTGCCCAAGCCAGTTTCGTAGAAATATTGGTACTGCCCAAAGGTGGACCCGCTGCCGTAGTTGCGCAGGTAGTTGGTAACGGCGTAGAGGCTCGTGGAGGCGGTCGCCTTCTGGTTAAAAAAGCCGAAGTAGCCGATCTTTCTACCCGTCCCGGCGTTGGAAATCCAGTTCTGCATCCCATAGGCGTAGCCGGTGCCGTAACCGTGGGTCCAGCTTTCCAGACCGGTGGTCTCCGCCGTCGAACCATCGTCTTGGTAGATCTGGTTGAGCACCCCGATTTTTTCGCCCGTGCCCACCGCCGTCACCATATTTTGGATGCCCCAGGAGGTGCCAGCGCCACCGTAGCTTTGGGTGAGGTACAGGCCTTTGGCGTTGCCAGAATTGACCACCCGCATCCGCGAGTTTTCGGTATCGAGTTGGCCGACGCCCACGTCTTCATTGGCGTCGATGTAGATTTGGGCCTGGCTCCAGTGGCCCAGCGCAGTGAGTACAAAAATTTGGAAAATGGTAAGAAGCGTTTTCATAAAATTGAAACTGGTGTAACGATGATTGAATAGGTATCCCTTCCCCGCCCGACGGTGCGGACGGAGTAATGGGCAGCAGAGTAGCGCGTCTTTTCCGGTGGGGAAAAGCCGATCTACGTCCTGCTAAAATTTGTTGAGGACCATTGCGGGCGTACGAAACGCAGCACAATGAGATCCCGCTGTTGCGCGAACTTAATTTTGGATTCTATACAGTGTGAAAGGAAGTTAAAAACTTCTAAGGTAGGTTAGATACAATTCAGTGTGGGAAGAAATCGAAGGGAAGTCTAGTACTTTTGGGTCTTATGGTATTTCGATTTCTTGTGTAGCGTAAAGGTAGCTAAGGCGAGGGAAAGATGCAAGGGGCTGGTGAAAGTTTTTTTGAAGTGTAGGTTGTGGGGGCCCGTAGCCGCTTCGCGGCTCCGGGCTGTGAGATACTACTGATTATTATTTTGATTTACCGAAGGAGTGGTGAGTTGAAAATTAAGTCGCTGACCAACGTGAATCACGTTCCGGTTTTTAATATTATTTTGTACCGCAATGTTTTCTACCGTTGTACCGTACAGTCGGGCAATACTAGTCAAGGTTTCCCCACTAACTACTCGGTGAATGGCCGAAGTGGGATAAGGCGAATTTGACCTATCGGAAATGAACTTAGAATAAAAATAGTCGTGGGATAGAATATTTTCCTCCGGCGTCACTGGTGTAGCGAACTCCGAAAGTCCATTTATGGTACTATGAATAATACCATCTACCATCTGAGCCTGAGCTTGACCAAGCCCGCGAGTGTCCATCGCAGCGTCTGTAAATGATAGGACGTCGTAGGCAAGCTTGGCAACCTCTTTTGAATCCGCTGATAAAAGAGCAAAACCCTCCTCTGTAAACGCACCTCTGATCTTAGCAGGATTCTCCATTAGTGTTTTAAAGTTACCTCCGGTAAGCGTTCCCACTACAAATTGCGAGCCCGCATCCACTATTGAAGCCGCCTCTTTATCGAACGGATAAACTGCCATGCCTGGCAAGGTACTGGTACTTTTAATTGCCTCCGACACATTTGCTGGTGCATCATTTTTAAGGGCATCAATCATTTGTGCTACGCCAATTCCAATTTCCCCGATCGACAAGGTCAAAGCAAGCCCTCCACCAGCTGCCATACCGATCCCAGTAGAACCAATTATGTATGCCCCCGAAGCAACTGCACCAACCACACCAAAAACCGTATTTTGAAAACCTTCTATGAAACTATCCGCTCTGGCACTACCTCCACTGGGGGGGCGGGCAAACTTTGGGTTCGCAGGGTTCGCCGCCCCACCAATCGGTGGGCTCGAAAAGCCTGGCTCTAATCCATCAATATCAACCGCCCAGATCGGCATGTTCCCCGCAAACTGATAAGGCGTATACCAAGGATACTCCGGCGCCAAGGGATCCACACTCAAAAACTTACCCAGCCCCAGATTGTACAATCGAAAGCCATAATCCTGAATCAGCTGATCCCCCCATTCCCGATCGTTCTCCTTACCGTTAAATCCATAACGGTAACCATCGCTGGCCACACTCCGCCCCACCATCTCCATCCCGTAGGGATAATAATCGGTCGCCTTCACCACGTCCGCCGCGTAATGATCCACCGTCTGACCGTCTAAAGATACCGCCATCCGGCGGTCGGTCACCACCACCAGTACATTGCCCAGATGATTGGCCATTTCGTAACGCTTGCCGCCCAAGCGCCGTACGATCGTCCGATCGATGGGGATGGCTTCGTAGGACTCAAAAGTATTTTCCGCCTCCAATTCCCCAGTACTCAAATTGGGGAAGGCCGCAAAGTGCGTCAAGGCGACCAGATCATCTTTTTGCTCCAGTCCCAAACGATTACTGCCGTATAGGTGCGCCTCGCGCCAACGCATCACCTCCACGTAATCGTAGCCGTTGATCTCGATGGGAAGGTTTTCTCCATTGAGTTGCAGCTCGGGCAGAGTACTCGGATCACTGGGAAGGCTCAGCCCGCTACCAACTCGGCGTAGGTACACCTCATTGGCGTAGCGAAGCAGGTCGGGCAGGTTGCTGTTGCCATCCACTTGGGGGCGGGCGTAGTCCTTGTCGTAGGTAGCGATGACGTTGCCGCTTGCATCGCGGACGTAATGCGTGGACGTCCAGTAGATTTCGGATTGCAGCGCGCCGGCAGGCGTCTTCGTTTTTACAATTTTCTCGATGCGATTGCCCTGGCTGTCGTAGCGGTATTCCAAGTCAGGGCGCGTGCTTCCGGCCGTCCGTTGTAGGTACTTGACCTTACCCTGAATATTCCAGATAACCCGGTCAATCTCTTCCGAACGATCCCCAATCAGATTGCCGATGGCGTCGTAGGTGTAATTGTCGGCCGACTGGTCGCCAAAGTCATTGACGTAGGGTCGGCCGGGGACCAAGTCCTTGACGTGGTTGAGTTTGTTGAAGACGGCGCCGTAGCTGTTTTCGTTTTGGTATTCGTAAGTCAGGTTGTCCATCGCCAATCCTCCCGCTGCGTAGCCATTCCGGGTCAAGCGTTCGATGTTGCCGTTTTTATCAAAATCCAACCCGACGTAGTAATCGGAACTTTCACTGCCCGTTCCCGCCCAGGAATTGCTCGTACTCAGGACGCTTCCCGGCGTAGCGGCAGCCAACTTGGTCCGCGCTTCCTTGAGCCGCATGAGTTGATCGTAGCCGTAACCCTTGAGCAAGTGCTCCTGCGGGCTCCCGTTGGGTCCGACCAGGGCGGTATGCATCGCGGCGATGTTGCCATTGTACATCCCCATGATGGGGACCGAGAATTCGGTAAAGATGCCACCGTTGCTGGGCAGGTCGGCGTAGAAGCGATCGCCAGGGCTAAAGTTGTGGAGCGACGCGTAATCGGTGGGGTTGTAATAAAGGGTGTAGGCGTAGGCATCCCGGCCCGACCAACGGTGCAAGCGGTTGTAGGGATCGCCGCTGCTCGTGGCTCCATCATTGCCCAAATCCCGACTGGCCAAATTGCTGGAAGCATTGATCCCCTTGATCCAACCTTGGAGCGTATACACGTAATCCATCCCCTGCACCCGATACTCCCCCACTTCCATGCGCGCCTGCGCACCTTCTTAACGGTAAAAACTGCTTTGGTCCCGATCCCACATCCCCCCGCCATCACTG
>CALCCH010000553.1 GCA_937899855.1 uncultured Saprospirales bacterium
TTGCCTCCTGCGCCAATTACAAGATACACCCCCGCGACGCGGCCAGCCGACTGTCCAGCACCGAGCCCGCCCCCAAGCTGGCCCTTAAGCACAGCGTTTTCCTCATCGGCGACGCCGGAGACGCTACCGCCACCACGAGCAACACGGCCCTCCAAACCCTGGAGCAACACCTCCAAAAAGCCGGCCCCAATAGCTCCGCCATCATCCTGGGCGACAACATCTACCCCGTCGGCCTCCCCCCCAAATCGAAAAGGGAAAAACGCGCCGCCGCCGAGGCCCACCTCGATGCCCAACTCGGCGTACTCGACAATTTTGCGGGGCAGCCCATCTTTATCCCCGGCAACCACGATTGGTACAAATACGGCGTCAAAGGCCTCGACCGGCAGGAACGCTACCTCGAAAAACGCCTCAACCGCGGGATCGAAGACGAGGATGACGAGGAGTGGGGCAATTATTTTCTGCCCGACCAAGCTTGTAGCGGCCCCGCGGTCGGCAAAGTCAACGATCAGCTCGTCATTATCGTGATCGACAGCCAGTGGTGGCTGAGCAACTGGGACAAAGTGCCCAATATCAATGAGGGTTGCGAAAGCCTGACCCGTGCAGCCTTTGCCCAGGCCTTCAAGGACGCCGTCCGCAAGAACAAGGACAAAAACATCGTCGTCGCCCTACACCACCCCTTGTACTCCAATGGTATCCACGGCGGGAAGACGACCGTCAAGGATCACCTCTTTCCTCTTGAATCCCTCGTCAATGGCCTCTACCTACCCCTACCCGGACTCGGTAGCATTGCCCAGGGGCTGCGGGCCACCCTGGGATCGCGCCAGGACATCAGCAACAGCTTTTACCGCCAAATGCGCGAGGACCTGCTCGATCCCGCCGAGACCCACGGCGAATTCATCTTTGTCTCCGGTCACGAACACAACCTCCAGTATTTTCAAAAACGCGGCCAGCACTTTGTGGTGAGTGGGGCGGGGTCCAAAAAATCGGCCACCAGTGGGGGCAATGACGTTTCTTTTGCTTACGGCCACGAGGGCTTTTCCAAAATCGACTTCTACGAGGATGGCTCCGCCTGGCTGGAATTCTGGATTCCCAGCCCAGCCAGCCCCGAAGGCAAACGCGTTTTCCGCCAGGCCATCAAAGGCGCCCTACCCAATCCCGACGACAACATACCCAGCAACTTCCCCGAATACGAGGAAACGGCCCTGACCATCAGCAAGCCCCCCATCACCACCGAAGTCAAACCCGCCGGCAAACTCCAAACCTTTTTGCTCGGTAAGCACTACCGCGACATTTACCTCAACCAATACGACTTTCCCAAGCTGGACCTGGAAAAGTACCAGGGCGGCGTCGAAATCCTGACCCGTGGCGGGGGGATGCAGACCAACTCGCTCCGCATGCTCAACCCCGATGGCCAGCAGTACATCATGCGCTCGCTCACCAAGGACGAATCCCGCGGGATTCCCCAACCCTTTAAAGGCGTTTCCTTCGTGGCCTTCCTCTTTCGCGACAATTACCTGGCCACCCAACCTTTTGCCCCAATGGCCATTCCTACCCTGGCCCGGGCCGGAAACGTTTACTACGCCAAGTCGGAAATTTACTACATCCCCAAACAGCCCCGCCTCGAAGGCTACAACCTCGATTTTGGCGGAGAGGTGTACATCACCGAAGAGCGAGCCGCCAAGGACTGGCGCGACCTCCCGAGCTTTGGGAACTCGCCCAAAATCATCAGTACCCCCGATGTATCGCGCAAGATTCAAAAGAACGACAAGCATTTTATCGACCAAAACTGGGTCGCCCGTAGCCGTTTGTTCGACCTGATCATCGGCGACTGGGACCGCCACTCGGATCAGTGGCGCTGGTCGAGCAACGAATTGGACAGTGGAAAAAAGCGCTACCGCCCCATTCCCCGCGACCGCGACCAGGCCTTTAGCAAATACGACGGTTGGGTAATCAAGGCCCTCCGCCCTTGGTCCAATTTCCTCAAGCAACTGCCCGATTACACGGCCGAAACCAATAAAATGAAGTGGGCCTTTTACAATGGTCGCCACTTCGACAACTACTTCCTCAACGAACTTCCGCTGGCGGAATGGGAAAAAGAAGCCGCCTACCTACGGGACAACCTCGGTGATGAGGTGATCGACGAAGCCTTTACCCTGATGCCTCCCAAGGTCCAGGAACTATCGGCGGAATGCATGAAAAGCGTACTGCGCGCCCGACGCGATAAGGTCGTCGACCTGGCGCGGGAAATGTACGAGGTACTAGCCGTGCGGATCCCGATTGTGGGAACGGAGAAACGCGATTATTTTGAGGTGATTCGCAAGGATGACGAACACACGGAAATCGCGGTATACCCCGTCAGCAAGAAGGGAAAAAGGAAGGATACGCCAAGCTACCGACGTACCGTCAAGACTTCGGAAACCAAGGAGGTTTACCTCTACGGGCTGGGTGAGGACGACGAGTTCTACCTCTCCGGGACGGTAGATAAAGGCATCGTCGTACACGTCATTGGTGGACTGGGGGAGGATGTGATTACCGATGAGTCGAAGGTGACGGGTTGGGGCAAAAAAACCAAGGTCCACGACAGCAAGGGCGGGATTGCGATGGAGCTGGGCGGCGAAGGACAGGACCGGACCAGCCGGATTTCGCGCCGCAATTCCTTCGACCGGATGAGCAACATCTACGACGCCAGCGTTAGCCTGACCTTCCCCATCCTATCGGTCAACCCCAACGATGGTTTCCTTTTTGGCTTCCAAACCCAACGCAAAGTGATGAGCTTCAACAAGGCTCCCTACGGTCAGCTCCACCAATTCAGCGCCGACTTCGCCACAGCGACGAGTGGCCTGCGGGCGGCCTACCGGGGAGAGTTTATCGAGGCCACCGGCAACTGGGACTTTGTCATCAAACTGGATGCGCGCAGCAGTCGGAACACCTTCAACTACTTTGGCTTTGGCAACGAAACGCCCCGACTTACCGACGATCGCGACTTTAACCGGGTGCAGCAAAGCTCCGTGACCCTGGACCTGGGCTGGCAAAAACGCTTTAGCAGCGACTTTGGGCGCTTCTCGATCCGGCCCGTCATCTCAGTTACCGACATCAAGGAAGTCGCCGACCGCTTCGTCACTTCCGAGACCAGTGACCTGGTCCCCGACGATTTTGAAACCAAATTCTACGGCGGAATCTTTTCCGAACTCGACTTTAAAAACATCGAGAACCCCAGTAATCCCAAACGCGGCATTCACTTCCAAGCGCGGCTGGGTTGGCAGGGCGACCTGGAGGCCAGCGAGCGCAACTTCGTCCGCTTCAACACCAGCCTGACCCTCTACACCTCTTTCGACCGCAAGGAGCGGCTCACCTTCGCCACCCGCGTGGGTACCGCCATGATCGACGGAAGCTACGAATTCTGGCAAGCCCCCACCATCGGACGCCGCGACAACCTCCGGGGCTTTTTCCCCGAGCGCTTCCGCGGCGAACGGAACTTCTTCCACACTTCTGATTTGCGGTGGGAATTGTTCAACTCACAGAACGTCATCCTGCCCTTTAGCATGGGCCTCATCGGCAGCTTCGACCACGGTCGACTCTGGGTCGACGGCGACCCCTCCGACGTTTGGCACACCAGCTACGGCGGTGGCCTGTGGATCGCACCCCTCGATTTTATCGTGCTGTCCTTCGGTTACCACATCTCGGACGACGACGAGTTGTTTCTCTTCAACGCTGGACACGCCTTCTAGTCCGCTTCGCTTACCAGCGGTGGTGGCTCCAGAGATCGAGCCACTACCGCTGGCCTTATTACTCACTAGCCCCCGTAGCGAATCTTCACCGCTTCTTCCACCTTCAGCACCCGCACTTCGGAGCGGCGGTTGTATTGGTGCTCGGCCTCCGAACAACGACGACCATCCCCACAATCGTTGCGCAATTGACTTTCGCCTAGGCCAATGGCCCGAATGCGCGGGGCGGCAATGCCCCGGGCGATGAGGTAGGCGCGGGCCGACTCGGCGCGTCGTTGGGACAGTTGCTGATTGTAATCCTCGTGGCCCCGGGAATCGGTATGGGCCACCAACTCAATTTCCACACTGGGATAGGTCTCCATCATGGCGCGGAGCTCTTCCAACTCGCGGGCGGCACCGGCCCGAATGTCGGACTTGTCAAAGTCGTAGTAAATGTTTTCCAGTACGATGACCGAGCCTTCGTCGATCAGGCGACCGGTGGTGGGGCTCAGGGTCAACTCGGCCCGGAGTTCTTCGCTGCCATCGTTGCGGAGGGTGGACAGACGGAGCTCGGCGGCTTGAAAATTTTCCTTGATCCCGGTGAGTCGGTACTCCGCATCGAGGGGTAGGCAGTGGGAAAAGGTGCCGAGTTCGGTAGCCAGTATGGCCGTCTCCGTCCCCATGATGGTATTGCGGATACGGACCACGGCATTGGGAATGGTACGGCCCGTACTTTGGTCGACGACGCTGCCCCGGCAAAGTACGCAGCTGCGTTTTTTGAGGGCGACGGTCAGGCCGGCCTGGGCATCGTTGCCGAGGGTGGAGAAGCCCGCCTCCCGGGGAGTGTAGCCATCTTTCGTGACCAGTACCAGAAATTTACGCTCCCCGGGGAAGGCGTATTCCACCAGCCCCTCCGCGTTGGATTGGGCATCGGCGGTACCCAAACTCCCCGCATCTTTGCGGATCAGTTGGAACAGCAGTTGGCCCTCCGCCTCACCCGAGGGCAGGAGCACTGCCTCGTAAAGGTCTTTTCCCCCACTCAAAAAACCATCGGCCGTCCGTTCAAAAACCCGAACCTCCGCCCCGGACAATCCCATCTTGGTGGCGGCATCCACCACGCGAATGGTCGTCGGGAAAACGGTGGGGCGCGTCATCCCCCAAATCCCCCGCGATACCCGAAAGCGGTAGATATCGTCCTTGCCACTACCCCCCGCACGATCGGAGGAAAAGAACCCCTGGGTACCCTCCGGGTTGAGGATAAAGCCCAGATCATCTGCCTCCGAATTAAAAGGCTCCCCGAGGTTGATCACCTTTTTTCCTTGGTCAAGCGCAATCATGTGGAGGTCGAGTCCGCCCATGCCCGCGTAGCCATCCGAGGCAAAAAAGAGGTGGCCACTGCTGTGGATAAAGGGGAAGACCTCGTTGCCCGCCGTATTGATCTCGGGACCCAAATTCTCCGGCTCCGACCACTGATCGCCCACCCGACGCACGCGGTAGAGGTCCATGCCTCCCTGTCCGCCAGCTCGGTCCGAGGCAAAGTAGAGAACTTCCCCGTCGCTACTCAGAGTGGGGTGACAAGTGGAGTAACTATCCCCGTTGAAAGAGCATTCGCGCACTTCCTTCCAATCGTTGCGGCCCTTGGTGGCCTCGTAGATTTTGAGGCGGGTCACCCCCTGCTCGTCGGCGCGCCGGATTCCACGATCGAGGTTGTTGCGGGTGAAGTACATCTTTTGCCCCTCGCGGTCGAAGGTCACCGGCCCTTCGTGGAGGGGCGAATTGAGTTCGAGCGAGAACTCGCGGGGGGCGAGCGGTTCGCCATTGCCATCGAGGTCGGCGTAGTACAACTCAAAGTAGGTTTCGTCAATTTTTTTGTCCCGCTCCCCCTGGGTCAGGCGCGACGAAGCGTAGACGATTCCGTTGAGGTAAAAGGTGGGCGAAAACTCGAGCTGGTCGGTATTGATTTGGGTCGTGTTGTACAATTCGACCTCGGTGCCTTTTTCGTAGAGTTTGTTGGCTGCTTTGGATTTGGAGGATTCCTGGGCGGAAAGGGACAGCACGGAGAGCATCAAAACGAGGAGTGGGGATACTTGCTGGTAGTTGGGCATGCTACTGGGTGTTGTTAAACAATAAAGCCGTGCCGCTATAACGTATTGGCGGCCCGGCTTTATTTTACGACTTTCGGCGGTAAATCAGAAAAAACGCGGATTAATGATGTCTTCGCCCTCCGAGGTGCCAAAGCAGTAGCGCAGTACCGCTTCGACGCTACCGCTGCTGTAGTCCTTGATTTCCGTGAGGGTCAGGTCGTAGGAAAGTCCGAACAGCAGGTCGTCGAGGAGGTGAATTCCCAGCAGGAGGTCGATGGATTCGCCCACCCCGGAAATCGAGGAGCCCCCCGTTCGGTAGGTGAGTCCCGCCATGTACTTTTTGGTAAAAATGAAGGTGACGTTAAGGTCCGCATCCAGGGGAGCATTATCGACGTATTTGACCAGGAGCTGGGGTTGGAGGTCCAGCGTTTCGTTGAGCGGAAAGAGGAAGCCACCCATGATGGAGAAATGGGGAACTTCACGGGATAGGATGCCCTCCGCATCGTTGAAGTCGATGTTGTTGCGTAGGAAGCGCGGAGCGGAAATGCCGATGTAGTAATTGGGGGTATTGTAGTACAGACCCGCCCCAAAATTACCCAGCAATTTGTTTTGATCGCCATCGGGAATGCTGTTGTCCAAGCTCAGGGCTTGGGACGATTGTAGCCGCTCGTCGGTGTAGTTGGCATTGATTGAACGAAGGGAGCCCTGCAAGCCAATCCCCAGGGTACCCCGCCCCAGTCGCACCCGGTAGGAATAAGTCGCCTCCGCCGTGATGCGGTTGAAAATACTGATGCTGTTGCGCTCCAGATTCAGCCCGACCCCGATCCGTTTGTTGAGCAGGGGCAGGTTAAAACTCAGCAGCTGCGTTTGGGGCGCACCCTCCAGGCCCAGCCACTGACTCCGAATGATCGCCGTCAGACAGGGGGCATCCCGACTGCCCGCATAGCCCGGATTGATCGCGAGCTTGTTGTACATAAATTGGGTGTACTGCTGTTCCTGTTGAGCGGGCAAAGCCACGGCCAAACACAGCCCCAGGCCGAGTAGCCAATAGGATGTAGATTTTCTCATAACGCGTTTTTTTCAAAATTCTCACTAGAAGCCATCTCAAAATGTTTTTGTTGGCGAGGGAGCGG
>CALCCH010000554.1 GCA_937899855.1 uncultured Saprospirales bacterium
GCAGTTGGCGCCCCGCCTCTCCCACGCGGAAGTAGTTTTTTTCGTCAAAAGACTTGTCTTCATAATCGCCATAGGCCTTGGGATCAAAAGCACCACGGGCTCCCTGGATGGCGACTTCCGCCCGGCGATTGAGCAGGGCCGCCTGCCGCATGATGGGATGTTGTTTGCGGACCCAGCCTAGGAACTCCTCCAGACCAAAGGTACTGGTGCTATCGACCGATTGGGCCGTGGCGGTGCTGGCCAACAACAGCGGAAGTAAAGCCAATGCGATGATCCAATTTTTCATGTACTCGTCGGAATTAAAGTGTGCGAACCGATTGCGAACCGATTGATGCGGTGGTCACCTTACTTGGCGACCGCCGTTACGGGTGGCTTGAATTTGCTGTCCACCTTCTCGATGGTATCCTCGTAATATTCCGGGGTGAAGCCATTGAGTTGCCGCCAGACCTCGTTCCTGACCGGTACGTTTTTCAGCAGGGCATTTCCCTGAGCACCCGCCCCCACCCGCAGCAAATCTGGGAAGGGCTGGTCGCTGTTGTTGGACCGTACCAAAATCCGGTACAAGCTCTTGTCATTGGGAATATTGTCGATGGCTACCACTTGCCCACTGTAGGTCCCAAACGAAAAGTCGGACCAACCCGAGATGATAAAAGCCTGCCAGCCGTCAAAGAGCAGACGCACCTCCTGGCCAATGTCGAGTAATGGCAAATCCATGGCCCTTACGTACATCTCCACGGCCAGCTCCCGAACGTAGGGCACCACCGTCACGATCGTCTCTCCTTCCTTGATGATCTCCCCGATGCCCGACTTGATCGTCTCGGTAATGTAACCCGTTTGTGGCGCAATGATGTAGTACAACTGATCCCGACGCCGGTAGTTTTCGTACTGATTCCGCAGCTTGTTGATGGTTCCTTCGGCTTCGTAGACCTGCGATAGCGTCGAAAATTTGTCGGATTCGGCCTTGGCGATTTTATTGATATACTCGTTGTCGACCGCTCCCAAGGCCAACTTGGCGATTTCCAGGTCATTGCCCCCCTCACGCAGCTTGTTTTCCGCCGCCACCTGCTTGGCCTCGGTCTCCTGCATCTTGAGCCGCTTGGCCTCCAGGTCGCTCAGCGACTTGATGCCCTTTTGAAAAAGGGTGTCGGTCCGTCGGTACTGAAATTCGGCAATATTGTAGTCCAACTGGGACTGCTGCACGGCAGCTTCCTGGCTCAGTAGCTTGAGCTCGGCCTGGGTGATTTTGTTGCGCAACTGTTCTTTCTTCAAATCCAGCTCGCGTCTCATCGCCCCAATTTGCTTATCCAGGGCCACGACCTTATTGCGGTAGCTTTCCTGCGATTGCTCCTTGGCTGTAATCTGATTGGCCGTTCGACTGACCAGCTGGGGGTCAAAATATTCGGGTTTGACCTCGGAAATAAAGGCGATGGTATCTCCCGCATTGACCAATTGTCCTTCGCGTACGTACCACTCCTCGATCCGGCCGGCAATGGCTGAGTTGACATCCTGCGGGCGTTGTCCGGGCAGGAGGGTCGTGACGGCCCCTTTCATCTGGATGTTTTGGGTCCAGGGCAAGAAAAACACGATCAGGGTCATGAGCAAAAAGGTCATCAGCCACCAGGACAGCATGCGGTTGGCCTTGGGTAAACTGTGGCCCATATGAGCTTGGTACTGGCTCATATCCATTTTATCGCGAATGGAATTGTCTGAAATGTTCAACATGATGATTCGTTTTAGGAGGCCTTTAAATCGTTGCGGTTCAATTGGAACACTTCCTGAGCGTACCTGGTTTTGCGCACTTCTTCGAAAGGCCCGTCGGCCACGACGAGTCCTTCCTGCAGGATGATGACGCGATCGGACTGAGCGGCAAAACGCGGGTCATTGGTGATGGCGACCATGGTCCAGGGCCGCTGTTGAGAGGTCAGGTAATGCCAGAGCGGCGTTTGCGCCTGGGGTTCGATGCGGGACATGAAGTCCTCCAGCAAGAGAATCTCCGGCTGGGAAATCAGGGTCCGGGCCAGGATGATCTTGGTCCGCGAACTCCGGGGAATGTTGAGTCCGTTGCCGACCAATTCGGTCTGGTAACCATCGGGCAATTGGTTGACGTATTGGTGGAGTCCGATGGCCTTGGTGATCGCGATGATCCGGGAAAGGGGAATATTGTCGTCGCCCAAGTGGATGTTTTCGATCAGGCTACCGTTGAAGATTTCGTCCTGGATACTCAAGGTACTGATGCGCTCACGTAGGCTATCGGGATTGATACTCCGCAGGGGCACCCCGTTGAAGGTAATCATTCCCTCAAAATTGTCGTAAAGCCCCCCCAATAGCTGTAGTAGGGTGGATTTTCCCGAGCCATTGTAGCCCGCGATGACGATCTTTTCGCCGGGCGTAATGCGCAGGCTGACGTCGCGGAGGGTTCGCCGTTTGGCATCCTTGAACTTCCAGCACACCTTATCGAGTTCGATTTCGAGCCCCGGCTCCTGCCGCAAGCGCTCCAGCGGGATGCCCTCGTCGCGCTCCAGGGGCAGATCGGTTACAAAGCCAATTTTCTCCAAGCCAGTCAGTACGTCGTAAATGTTATCCATGCTCAGGATCAACTTCTCGATCGAGTTCATGATGAGAATAACGATGATTTCTGCCGCCACGAACTGACCGATGCTGATTTGGTTGCGGATCACCAGTACACTTCCCAACGCCAGCAGGGCCGCGGTGATGATGGTTTTGAAAAGTACCACGCTACCGTACTGGACCAGCAGCACCTGAAAGTGATCCCGGCGCGCATCGAGGTAGCTCACGACCAGGTCGTCGGTACGTTTGAGCGGCAACTTACTGCCCCGCGACATCTTAAAGACGTTCATCGCCCGGCCCAGCTCTTCCAGCCAGTGGGCGACTTGGTACTTGTATTTGCTCTCCTTGAGGCTGGTTTTGAGCCCCCGGCGCCCCGTCAGTTGGAAAATGGCCAGTAAGATGGTGACCAGGACCAAGCCAAAGAATACGAAGAAGGGGTGATACAGAGAAAGCAAAATGAGGCCAAAGAAAATCTGGAGGACTGCCGTCGAGAAATCGATCAGGATTTTGGGCAGGCCTTTTTGGATGGTGACGGTATCGAAAAATCGGTTGATCAGCTCGGGGGGATACAAACCGGTGAGCGATTCGAGCTTGAGCCGGGGAATCCGCCAGGCAAACTCGAAGGCCGAACGGGAGAATATCCGCCGCTGCAGGGTCTCCGTGACGGTGAGCTGCATCACGGTCAAAAAACCGTTGAGCGCAATACCGAGGCTGATGATACCGATGAGTAGGTAAAGGGAGGAAGAGACTTCTCCGCCGACCATGAGGTTGATGATGGCCTGGATGCCAACCGGCAGGGAGAGATTGATGATGCCAGCAAAAATGGCGTAAAGGTATATGTAGCCTATTTCTTTGCGATCCAACTGGAGCAGACGAAAAAAGCGCTTGGTAGAGGTCATTATTTTTGGTTGTCGATGTAAATCAATGGGGGCCCGAGAGCCAAATTCCAGTCAAAATATCGTGGGTTTCCCAGTGTCTAGTATATAAATCAGTATTTTACAAAGTAGTTGAGCAATAAGGGCGGGAATATGCAATTCCCGCCCTAAAATATTGGAATTGAACATCGACATTGCTTAATTGCGCAGTCCCGAGGACATGGTGCCACCGCTATCTACATCGACGGGATCCATCAACATGGGCAGATCACCATCCGTCACGATCACCTTGGCATTGGGCGACTTGGCGAGCTCCATAAAAGCCTCGATCGACTTAAACTGTAAGATTTTGGCATCTAGCCCTTCCGAGATGATGTTCTGAGCATCCCGAATTCCCTTGGCTTCGATGCGTTTTTGATCCGCCTCCCGTCTGGACTGTTCGAGCACAAACTCCATCCGCTGGGCCTGCTGCTCCGCCTCCAGCTTCTCCTCGATTGCTCGGGCCAGGCTGCGGGGCATTTTGATACTCTTTAGCAGTACGGCCTCTACGTCGATTCCCTTGCCATCCAAGTAGACCATCATCTGATCGCGAATGGCTTTTTCGATCACCGAACGTTCACCGGTGTGCATGTCCTTGGCGTAGAAGCGCGAGGTCACATCGGCCACTGAGGAGCGAAAAACGGGTAGGATGATATTGCGTTCGTAGCTCTGGCCAATGTTCCGAAGGATGTCGGGTGCCTCCTTGGGGAGTACATTGTAGAGATCCGAAACCTCCGTGAGGATATTGAGGCCTTCCTTGGAAGGAATACTGAGCTCCACTTCCAGGTTCTCCGTTTGGGTGGAGATTTTGATGATCTTGGAAGTGAAGGGATTGTACACGCGTAGCCCTTCGGTGTAAGGGCGATCGGAATACTTTCCGAAGGTCCGCTTTACCCCCACCTCGCCTTGGCGGATGGTGGCGCAACTACTGAGCAGAAACAGAACGGACATGGCGCATACAACTGAATAAAGCACTTGGACTTTCTTCATAGTGGATATATTTTAAACTAGTGGATAATCGCGGTAGTGGGGCATCAAACCAAGGCCCGCTCTCGAATCTTGGCCTTCATGGCCTTGCGGGCCATAAAGATGCGGCTCTTAATCGTACCTACGGGAAGTCCCATCATCTGGTGGATTTCCTCGTATTTGTAACCCTCGTAGGCCAAAAGAAAGGGACGCTTAAGTCCCTCATCCAGTTCGTCGATAATACGGTAGAGCTCGCGCAAGCGCAGATTCTCCTCTCCGTTGTTCAACACGCTTTGGTCGCTGGAATTGAGCAGTACCCCTTCGACCGTGGTATCCTGAAGCGCTCGGCGTCGCTTTTTCCGACGAAAGCTGTTGATAAAAGCATTGCGCATGATGGTACTGAGCCAGGCCTTCATATTGGTATTGGCACTGTACTTATCCTTATGCCGGAAAGCCCGCAAGGCCGTCTCCTGAAACAAATCCTCCGCCGAATTGCTATCCCGCGTAAGGGTGTAGGCAAAGGCACGCAAATGGTGAGAGAGGGCGCTGAACTCGACTGTGAAAGTGTTAGTATTCATATCTGGTCCCGAGGTTTTACAAGCTAAAATGATAGTATTACTATCTTATTTGCCAGTAGAACGCTCATTTTGAGCAAATGTTTAACCCAATTCTTAAAATTTTCAAAAAAAATGGGGATTGTTTAACTTGCGTAAACACCAGTCAAATCTCCTCCCGATGCAACTACTCCTCAAAATCCTCATCAGCGCCCTTGGCTTCTTCCTGGGTGCCCAGTTATTGAGCGGCGTCAAGGTCAAAAATTACCCCAAGGCTTTTATCGTGGCCTTTGTGGTGGCGCTGCTTAATTTCACCCTGGGTACCGTACTCAAAATCATGTCTTTAGGCATTCTCAGCTTAGGTATTTTTACACTCTTACTCGACGCGATCATCATTCGCGTAGCCGATTATTTTGTGGACGATTTTGAGGTTAAAAACTTTTGGTGGGCCCTGATTCTCGCGGCCATCGTAGCGCTAACGGAAAGCCTGCTCTACCGCTTTTTGTAGGGTATGAAATTAAGAAAAAAAAGGGCGTAAATGCCCGGTACTGTCGCATTTACAAATGGTGCATCGCTGTATACGAGCCTGTCACATTTTTACGCTCCTGGCCGGTTTCCGCGTTCGAGAAGGCTTAACTTGTTTTAGGGTGTATCTGAAAATTATCCTTCGGCGCATCTTTGGCATCTTTAGAACCTGATCTTCCGCTCTTTTTTCAGTCGTAGCTACGGCTACGCCAGAAAAAAGGAGCGTCGAGCAGAACCAAAATCTGCTGAAGCTACGAGCAAAAATAGTTGTAAGACACACCCTAATCCTTCTTCACCAAACGGTCATTGAGATGAAAAGCAGACTATCCAAATTCGATCTGGGCATCCAAATTCTCGGTATGCTCGCTTTTGCGTTCCTGATGTTGAGTGGGCACCTGGCCATCAGCACCGGCGTGTTGCTCTGCCTCCTCTTTTTGGGCCTCTGGCAAATCCTGAGCGCAGCCTTTTGGGGCCTGGTTTACGCCGATTTCCGTCGCAGTCAATTTTTGATCGTTGCCATCTTTACGCTGGGGGGCGTCGGTGTTTTACTCAACCTCCCCGAATTTCGGGACTCGGAATTCATCTTGCTGCTCTCGCGTTTCGGAGCAGCCCTCATGGTTGCCTTCTACCTGCGCCTCACTTACCGCGAGGTCATGGGCCTGCCTAGCGCACCCCACCCAGGCACATATATTTGATCTCCATAAACTCTTCCAAGCCATATTTGGACCCCTCCCGACCAATCCCGCTTTCCTTCACGCCACCAAAAGGCGCTACGGCAGTTGAAATCTGCGTCGTATTGATGCCGACCATACCGTACTCCAAGGCCTCCGCCACCCGCCAAATCCGCGCGTAATCCCGCCCGTAGAAATAACAAGCCAGCCCGTAATCGGTCGCATTGGCCAGTTCCAGCACCTCCGCCTCCGTCTCAAAACGATACACCGCCGCCACCGGTCCAAAAATTTCCTCCCGGTGTAGCGCCATATCGGGCCGGGACTCCAGCAGGACCGTCGGTGGATAAAAAATACCCGTCGCCACCTCTACCCCAAGCACGACCTCGGCGCCCCGCACCACCGCATCCCTCAACAAACGGTCCACCTTATCGACCGCCGCCCGATTGATCAGGGGGCCAATGACGACGTCTTCGTCGAGGCCATTGCCCATCTCCAATTGGCGAACGGCCATCTGAAATGCTTCGACAAAACGCTCGTAAATCCCATTTTGGACGTAGATGCGGTTGACGCAAATACAGGTCTGCCCGGCATTGCGATACTTGGACTGAATGGCGCCCGCAACGGCCGCCTCCAAATCGGCATCGTCAAATACGATAAAGGGGGCATTGCCTCCCAATTCCAGGGAGAGTTTCTTGACCGTGTCGGCACACTGCCGCATGAGGATTTTACCCACCCGCGTAGAGCCCGTAAAAGACAGCTTGCGGACGAGGGGATGACGGCACAGCTCCGCCCCCACTGCCGCCGGTTGATTGCTGGTGAGGATATTGATGACTCCCGGCGGAAAACCAGCCCGCTCGGCCAGTTCGGCCAGGGCCAGGGCGGAAAGTGGAGTGGCCTCGGCGGGTTTGACGACCACCGTACAGCCCGCCGCCAGGGCCGGAGCGATTTTGCGCGTAATCATCGCATTGGGGAAATTCCAAGGCGTAATGGCCCCCACCACGCCGATCGGCTGTTTGAGGGTCAGAATGCGGAGGCCCCGGCCGGGTCCGGGGATAACGTCGCCGTAGGCGCGCCGGGCCTCTTCGGCAAACCATTCCACGAAGGAGGCCCCGTACAAGACCTCACCCCGGGCCTCCAGCAAGGGCTTTCCCTGTTCGGTGGTGAGCAGCAGGGCCAAATCGTCGACGTGGCGGTGAATCAACTGGAACCATTTTTTGAGCAGTTTGGCCCGGCCCGCTGCCGATTTGGAACGCCACCGCGGTAGGGCTTCGGCTGCCGCCTCGATCGCCGCCCGAGTGTCTTCAGTACCCAGGTCGGGCAACTCCGCTAGGGGGCTTTGGTCGTAGGGGTTGTATACGGTAAACTTTGGGGCCTGCCGACCGGCAGTCCATTGCCCGTTGATGTAGGCTTGCTGGCGAAAAAGTTGGGAGTCTTGCAATTGCATGAGGGGTAAGCTTTGGTACAATGGCCACAAGATAGGCATAAAAAAGGCCCCGAAACAAGTTCGGGGCCGGAGGCAATGGTCAGCCTTCTTACGAAACTTTTGAGCCGGATGGGGCCCGTTTAATCGTTGCCCATGATCTTTAGCGAGAGGTGCTCCCGTAGGCTTAGGCCTTGCTTGCCCCGGTTGCGTTGCTGGCGGATGTGGGCGGCGTCTACTCCGTGGATTTGCAGTTCGATGGCCAGATCGATTGGAATGTCGGCATAGCCCAGTTCCCGCAGCTCGCGGATCCCCCGGGCGCTGACCCCGTGAATGCCCGCCGCGAGGATCTGTTGCTTGTCGAGCTGGTAGCCAAGATCCCGCAGTTCGCGAATTTGGGTGGGGTCGATGTCGTGGATGGCAAAGGCGATGAGGT
>CALCCH010000555.1 GCA_937899855.1 uncultured Saprospirales bacterium
CAACAAATTTTCCAGCACCATCCCCCCCATTCTCCGCGTCCCCTCCGGTGCCGTGATCGAAGCCTTTACCGAAGACGCTAGCGATGAGCAGTTTCACCTCCACTCCGGCATCGAAGCCCTCGACTCGCTCGATTTCGAACCCATCCACCCCCTCACCGGTCCGGTCTTCGTCGAAGGCGCCCAACCCGGTGATGTCCTCAAAGTGACTCTCCACGAGGCCACCATCGGCGACTGGGGCTGGAATGCCATCCTACCCGGCTTTGGCTTTCTCGCCGATACCCTCAAAGGCAAATACCTCCGCCTCTACAACCTGGCCGACAACAAATCCTACGTCCAATTCAACGACCGAATCCGCGTGCCCCTCCGCCCCTTTCCCGGCGTGATGGGCGTCGCGCCCCCTTCCGATGAACTGCTCTCGACCATCCCCCCCCGCGCCATCGGTTGCAATATGGACGACCCCAACCTTACGGCGGGGACGACGGTGTACTTCCCCGTTTTCGTAGAAGGGGCCCTCTTCTCCATCGGCGACGCTCACGCTACCCAAGGGCTGGGCGAAGTTTGTGGAACCGCCATCGAAGCACCGGCGCGTTTTGTCTACCAAGTGGAAGTTGTCAAAGGCCGCCCCATCCAAGAACCCCAGTACGAGACCGACGATTATTACGCCACCACGGGCTTCGCCACCACCATCGACGAAGCCGCGAAAAAGGCTACCCTCTACATGGTCGAATACCTAATGCAGGTACACCAGCTGGAAGAGGAAGAGGCCTACGCCCTGTGCTCGCTCACCGGAGACCTCAAAATTGCGGAAGTCGTGGACATGCCCCACATGCTGGTGACCATGCACCTGCCCAAAGAGATTTTCCAAGAATAATCTTTTCCACCCGTCGTGCAGCCCGGGCGATGGATTTCGCGTCTAATCGATAGTGCGTTCCCTCAAAATATCCCCCCGCTGCGAATGCGGAACCCCCGATTTGAATTAAATGGCAAGCTCCAAACCCATAAAGCCCTGCTTATGATCCAACGAATTACCTTCCTCCTCGCTTTGTTACTCGCCGGTACCACCATTCAGGCCCAAAGCGGTTCCTCCTTTATCCACGTCGATCAGTTTGGCTACCTGCCCGATGCCCCCAAAGTAGCCGTGCTCAGCAATCCCGTCCAGGGCTTCAATGCGGGACAATCCTTTAGCCCGGGTCCCAGCTACGAACTGCGTCGCGCGGCTTCGGGTACCGTCGTCTGGACGGGCAGCCCACAAGCTTGGAACTCGGGGCAGCTCCACTCCCAGTCCGGCGACGAGGGCTGGTGGCTCGATTTCTCGAGCGTGAGCGTGGAGGGCAACTACTACCTTTACGATCCCCTCAACGATGTGCGTTCGCACCAGTTTCGCATCGCTGCCAACGTCTACGTCGACCTGCTCCAGCAAGCCATTCGCACCTTCTACTACCAACGGCTCAACCTGGCCAAAACGGCCACCTACGCCGGACCGCTCTGGACCGAGGGACTCGCCTTTGCGCAGGATGAATTTGCCCGAAGCCGTTGGGACAAAAACAATCCCACTACCGAACGCAACTTGCTGGGCGGATGGATGGATGCGGGGGACGTCAACAAGTACACCACCTTTACCGAGACGGTGATCCACCAACTGCTCCTCGCCTATCGCCTCAACCCCCAAGTATTTACCGACAACTACAACATCCCCGAAAGTGGGAATGGCATTCCCGACCTGATCGACGAAGTATTGTGGGAGTTGGATTGGTTGAAAAAAATGCAGGACGCCACGGGCACCGATGGCTTCTTACTCAAGGTGGGGGTCGATAATTATGACTACTATCACCCTCCCAGTACCGATCCCCGCCCCCGCTACTACCTGCCCGAGTGTACCTCCGCCACGCTCTCCGGGACCTCCATGTTTGCCTTCGCCGGCGTCGTCCTCCAAGCCACCAACCACACCAGTCTGCAAAACTACGGCGCCGACCTGATCCAACGCGCCCGGGACGGCTGGGCCCGCGCGGTGGTGACCACCAATAACTTTACCAACTTCGAAGAAAACTGCGACGATGGCGACATCAAAGCAGGTGATGCCGACCAACCCGTCGCCACCCAGATGGAGGCCGCCCTCCGCGCCGCCATCTACCTCTACGAAGCGACCGGTGAGGCCCAGTACCGCAACTTTGTGGAAAGCCAGTACGTCAACGTTCGCCCCTATTCCGAAAACTGGTGGGGCCCCTACTACGCCGTTACCGGACACGCCATGCTCCGCTACACCGAGTTGCCCAACGTTTCCCCCACCGTGGCCAACAACATCATCGGTCAGAAGACCAGTATGAACTATCTCTACTCCATCGACGACTATAACAACGAACTCGACCTGTATCGCGCCCACATGGAAAACTCGGCCCACCACTGGGGCAGCAATCAAGTTCGCGCCAACTGTGGCAACCTCAACTTCGACTTTATCGACTTTAACCTCAATCCCAGCTCCGACGACCTTTACCGCGACGTGGGCGCCAGCTACCTCAACTGGCTACACGGCACCAACCCCCTGGGGCAAGTGATGCTGTCCAATATGTACGATCACGGGGCGGAGTACAGCATCGACGAAATTTACCATACCTGGTTCGATGACGGGACGATTTACGACAATGCCCAAACCTCTTCCAACGGTCCCGCTCCGGCCTACCTGGTGGGCGGACCCAACGCCAGCTATTCCCAATCGATTACGCCGCCGGCGAATCAGCCCCCGCAAAAATCTTACAAGGACTGGAATACGGGTTGGCCCGAAGCTTCCTGGGAAATCAGCGAGCCCGCCATCTACTACCAGGCGGCCTACGTGTTGCTACTGAGTCGGGTCATCGGGTCTACCTCCCTTCCGCTGGCCGTAGAGCAGAGTAGCTTCTACGCCATCCCCCAGGCCCGACGGATCGAATTGTACTGGTCGAACGAGACGGAGACGAATAGCGATTTCTTCGTCCTCGAACGCAGCGCGGATGGAAAAAACTTCCAGCCCCTCACACGTATCCAGGGCGCGGGAACGACCGATGTGGCGCAGCATTACCGCTACACCGACCGGGCGCCACTCGACGGGGTGAACTACTACCGCCTGGCCCAGTACGACTTCTCCGGAGCGCGACAGTATTCCCGAATCATCAGTGTTGACTTCCGGTTGGTGCAAGCCCTTAAGGTATTTCCCAACCCCGTCGACGGGCAATCCATCCAGGTGGACTTTCAAGGAACCGAAGCTCAAGCGATCGAGCTGGCCGTCATCGACAGTCGGGGGCAGGTGCTGCTCCGGGAGCAACGCGCCTCCCACGCAGGACCCAATCGCCTCGGCATAGTGGTGGCGGACTTGCCCACGGGAATCTACACGCTGCGCCTACGCGAGGGAGCGGAAATCTGGACGGAGCGTTTTGTAAAACAGTAAAGGCTTGGCGTAACGGAACGAGCAGAACACCCGGGCCAAAGCGCTTACGAGGCCTTGCGGACCAAGTAATACTCGATCCCGTTGAGGGTGACCTCGGGAACGCGACCGGCGAGGTTATCCAGTCGGTAGGTCGCTTTGTCCACCAAGCGGTAGGTCTGGCCATCCAACTCGTAAGCATCACCCGGGGCGTAACGCGGTCCGACCAGCCGTTCGACCACATTGACCCGGCCCAAGCCGGACTGAATGGACGTTTGGGAAATTTCCAACTTGCCCAGTACGATCAGAAGCGCAATGCCCAAGATCAGTACCGCACTCAGCAAAATCTTGAGGCGTAGGAAAGCGATTTGGACGTAAAACCCAAATATTTGGGAAGAGAGTTGCTGGCCCCCGACGAAGATCATACGCAAGATGGGGAGGACTAAGAGCAGTACCAGCATCCCCATTACGATAATCGGTAAATACGTGAGGATTGACATGGTAAACGATTTTATTTATCCTCAAGCTCGGTAAAAATAAATTATCGTTTGTTATCAAGTGTGTACACTTCAAGAACGCAACTGGTCCAGTACGCGAATTCGTTTCCCGCCACTTTCCAAGCGCCACAACAGTACCTGCGATGCCAACAGCGCTTCTCGGCAACGGCCAATCAAGTGCCGCGTAGCTGTGGGATGGAGGTGGGAAAAATGGTACTCTTCCCAGAGCAGCGTAGCCGGCTCGATCAGTTGCGACAGCTGGGGATACTGATCGTACCAGGACAGACAAAGTTGGTAGACCTCCCGTTCCTTAGCTTCCAGTGGCGGGGGGCCTTCCACCACCATTCGGGTGGCGGCGTGGATTTGATAGAGGCGAGGAAACAATTTTTCCAAAAAGGAACGCAACGCGGTTTTGACTTGCGGGAGATGCGAAGCTGGCCGCAACCGATTAAAGTCTGCCAATGTTTTTTTCGTCAGACTCACCAAGCCCTCATCGTAGCTGTCGAAGTTGACCAGCAAGGCCCACAGCGCGAGGTACGCCGCCCGCAACTGCCTTGCCGGCTGGAGGTCAAACCCCTGGCGACTTAGCCGCCGACAGAAGTGGGGCAGATCGACGAGGGCCACCGCCGCCGCCATCGCTTTGAAGTAACGCTGTTCGTGATGCTTGTGCAGGTAGGCCTCCGAAAAACGCGTAGCGATCAGCAGACGCTCGCGCAACTGCGGAAAACGCATCCCCAAGCGTACCGCCAATTGGAGTCCCCGCATTGCTAACCAGTCACCATCTTCCCAACGCAGCTCCGCCAGCACCAACACCTGCCGGTAAGCCCGCCAGTCCGTCGCCTCGTACTTGGCCCAACTGTCGATGAGCTCCCAGCCGAAGCGACGCTCCAGGTCCTGAGAAAAAGGGCTACGGTGCCACACTAGGGCGACCGATGGCTTGGATGGTTCCACGGAGGATCGCGACATACGGCAAGATTTAATGGTCCGCAAATAATTGACTGATGGGGCTACTGGTACTCAGGTAATACTCCGGCACGTCAATCTTCCCCCTTTCGTGCAAGCGCGGCGGGATGGGACATTGTTGATTGATGAGCTCGGGCTCGAAGTGCAGGTAGCCGATCAAGCCCTTGACCAAGCTCACGATCCAATCGAGGTTGAACGTTTGGAGGCGGGGGGCTTGATTGTGGGCACCCTTGTTGCGCATTTGGTAGAGGGCTACGCCTAGGAAATCCTGCCGCCGGCGAAACATCGGAACGTTGCGCCGTGGACTGCCGTGGATCTTTTCGATCCACTGGATGAGCAGCATGGTCGCCCCCACCACCGCGGCGGGCTTTTGCCCCAAGGGTTGAAAGACCCAGCCCGGATTTTGCCCCAGCGATTCCAAATAGTGCTGTTGCAATTCACGCAAGCCCCGGCGAATGCTCGCCACCACCTCGCCTTTCTGAAGGGCCGCGGTTGCAGAATCCCAACGGCGCTTTTCCCACCAAGTGGGAGCCTGCAACAAACGATCGAGCAGGCGCTCGCTACGGCGGAAAAAATTGTACTCTGCCCCGGTGAGCAAACGGAGTTGCCAGCCAAAGTCGAGCAAACCTTCGAGGGCCGGCTTTTGCCCCGGTCGGGAGCGGGTACCGGGTTTGATCCAGTACGTGTCACAACCCAATTGGTCAAACTGTTGCCAACTCCAGGCTTTGTCCGAAGCCGTGGCGATGGCCACCGGAAAAGTGGGATTCCACTGTTTGACCGCCCGTAGAATTTCCGCCGCGCGGGTATCGGCCAAGTCCTCCTGTCGATCGTTGGGATGGAGGTAATAATCCAAGATGAGGGCCGCGCCCTTTTTTTGCAAACGCTGTAACAAGTGTTTATCTTTCATTTGCTCGTCGAGCGCCACCACGTTCCCCCGACCGCGGTACCACAGCCAGTGGTAGAGATCGCGCCAGCCCACCGCCAGCCCCGGGGCCATTTGCTTGGCCTGGTCGTCGATGAGGACGAGCTGTCGTTGGGGAGCGATGTTCAGGAAGTGGGCTTGTAGTACGTCCAAACGCTCGCGGAGCAGCTCGCGGTCGACCTCGCGGGGGCGATTCGCCCGATCGAGATTGTGTAGGAAACATTCGTTGCGGAGGGGTTCGTGCCCCAGGTGCTGTACTGCTTCCCACAGCGCGTATACCTCGGGCTCTCCCCGCAGGCGATAGAGTTCGGCCAAGCACTGGTTGAAGGCGTAGAGGTTGGTGAGGCGGTGCACCTCATCACCAATATCGCGGCTGCCCTGACTAAAGTAAGGACGGTAGGCCTCGGCCGAAGGAACGACGGGTGGGATACGAGGGGCGGCCAGCAGTTGTTGGGGATGGACACAACGACGGTACAGGATGCCCGGCATTTCCAACAAGCGCGCACAACCCACTTGGCGTCGGACCATATCTTCGGAGAAGGTACTGTACAGGACGATGGGCAGGAGTTGGGCGGGGTTGACGAAGGCGAGGAAGTCGGCGCGGCTACGCAGTTCTTCGACCACGGACAGGCCCATCAAGTCACCAATTTGGGCATCGCGCAATTGGAGGTCGGCGTTGATGTAGATACAGCAACAGTCCGTCCGGGCGCGCTTCGCGATTTTGCGAGCGACGCCGTAGGGCGTCGCCTTCAACTCATTGACACCCACAAACCCCAAAGGCGCGTAGGTGGTCTTCAGTGCTTCAAATTTATTTTTGCGATTGTGATTGTCGACAAAAAGGCTCATAGATTAGGGGGTAAGTCGTAAATTTCCTGAACAAATGGATCGAGTTTGAAAATGAAATTGTTTCAAAACATAAATTTAGTCTCAAAAAACTTATCTGGAACTATCTGCGGTTGAGCCAGTGAAGACACACCGAATGACGGGGCAAGTAGATAAGGTAAGATAAGTTTTTAAAGATTAGATTTAAGGATGTCCTCATTGACTTCCCGTCACTACAGGCTTATCGACTCGGTCCCCTCTGGAGACCCCGTCTCGATTTGCCCATGGTAGCCTTTGGCCTGAGGGCCCATTGCAAGCGTATATTGTTAAACCGTCGATATGATTACCGAATACCAATACTGGATTATCCAGCAGCGATTGGAAGAGACCTTACAAGGCTACCTCGACCAACGCGAACCAGTAGAGGAGTCGGGCGGGAATCGCCCGGAGATTGACCAGCTGTTTGAAGAGAATGGTCTCAACCAATTCATTTATCGGGACCTGGGCATCGTGGGTGGTGCTTATATCCTGGCGGACATTTCGCGCAATGAGTTGCTGGTGTTACAGAACAAAACATTACAGCCCAAACTATTCCCCAACCACTCTCGCCTACCATTTATCGGCATTCCCTATAAATACCCCGAAGCGGAAGGGGATAACCAATCGACCAGTAAGTTTAAAGTTGCCAAAGACTTTAACGAGTTGGTCGATGCCCTCTTTATTGGGACCCAGGATCGCCAGACCATTGAGGACAGCCTCCAAAGTTCGCCGCATTTTTACCGATTCCTCCCCAACCTACTGAGCGACGAAGAACGCAAAGGCCTCCTGCCTTTCGAGCGCAAGCTGGTCAAGAATGGGCAAAAGGTCATTTACTGTACCGTCGGTGAGGTCTTGTTCAATTTGTACGTTTGGCGCTTGCTCTTTCGGCTTATCCAACGCGAAACCCTCCAGGGTTGGATCCAGCGGGACCGCTACGATGAAAAATTTGAAATGCAAAGCCGCTTCTGGGAGCAGATGACTTTGCTGGAGGAAGAACAGCAAATCACCCTCCCCGAAACCAACTGGATCAAAGCCCTCAAATACCGCTACGAAGAACACGATCCCGTACACGGAGAAGTCAACCAACGCATCCTTCAAAAGTGGCAACGCCTGACCCAACGCGTCGATGCGGAGCTGTTGTTGAACAGTGACCGCTATTCTTTTTACGACGAGTATTTTCACCTCGGTCTGGTGGAAAAAGGAGAAAAGGGAGAACTGCACACCACGCGGGGACTACTGGATTTGGTCCGCTACACCATCCACATCGCCAAGGCCCACCTGGGCTGGACCACCATCTCGGAGGACGGCTTCAACACCAGTGGTGGCAGGCGCGGGGGCCAGGGGAGCCGGCGCCGGGAGGAGCGGGAGCGGCGGGGGGGAGGAGGGCGGGACCGGGGCGGGGTGGGAGGGGGGGGGGG